>NZ_JAIUGW010000033.1:0-57886 GCF_020164795.1 Mesorhizobium sp. ES1-3 | reverse complement strand
TCGAGAAGCGACCTCAGGCGGGACTTTTCGAATCCTTCAAGGGCGACAGTGGTCATGGCGAGGCTCCGAATCATGGGACCCCCATGGAATCAGATCAGCCGCAATCCCCAAAGCGCGTTAACCCGAGTTCGCAGCCCTGCCGAAGAGTGCCGAGAGATTGCGCTGTGATAGCGAATTTGATAAAATGCTATCAACGATGTCACTATAGGTGGACTGCTATCGATGAGCGCCGTCACTATCCGCAATTTGCCAGAGGAAACGCTCCGGGCCTTGAAGGTGCGGGCCGCGCATCACGGCCGCAGCACTGAAGCCGAAATGCGTGAAATCCTGGAAACGGCCGTGCGGCCGGCCAATCGGGTCAAGCTCGGCTCGCTGCTCGCCGCCATCGGCCGCGAGGCCGGATTGTCGGATGGGGACGTCGATGCCTTGCAGCAGCTCCGCGACAAAACACCGGGCGGGCCGGTGAGATTCGAATGATCCTCATCGACACCAATGTCATTTCCGAGCCGTGGAGACCTGCACCCGATCCCCGCGTCATCGGGTGGATCGACGCCCAGGCGGTCGAAACCCTGTATCTCTCGGCTGTCACCGTAGCCGAGTTGCGTTTCGGCATCGCGGCGATGCCTGCCGGCAAGCGCCGCACGATCCTGCAGGATCGTCTCGAGCAGGACGCGTTGCCGCTGTTTGCTGGCCGCATTCTGCCCTTCGACCTCGATGCGTCGCGCGCCTATGCCAACCTCATGGTACAGGCGAGAGCCGCGGGCAAGGCGATCGGCAACGCGGACGGCTACATCGCGGCGACGGCCGTAGCGCACGGTCTCACGATCGCCACACGCGACACCGGTCCATTCGCGGCCGCCGGGTTGAACACCGTCAATCCGTGGGAAGCAGCGATATAACCGGGCGTTCCTAAGCCATAGGCAAGCAATAGATCAGAAGACCGGCCGGCGTGTCGACGCTTACTCGTGCCTTAGCGCGTCGATCGGGTCGAGCCTGGCGCCGCGCAGGGCCGGGAAGAAGCCGAACACCATGCCGATCAGCGCGGAGAAGCCGACGGCGAGCAGGATGACGGCCGGGCTCGGCGCGAAGGGTATGGTCAGGGTCATCGAGGCGAGGCCGGCCAGCGCCAGGCCAATCAGGATGCCGATGATGCCGCCGAGCAGCGACAGCACCGTCGCCTCGACCAGGAACTGGATGAGGATGTGCTTTTCATGCGCGCCGATGGCGAGCCTGATGCCGATCTCGCGGGTGCGCTCGGTGACCGACACCAGCATGATGTTCATGATGCCGATGCCGCCGACAAGCAGGCTGACGCCGGCGACCGCACCCAGCATGCCGGTCATGGTGGTGGTGGCGCTGGCCATGGCATCGGCGATCTGGGTCATGTCGCGGATGCCGAAATCGCTCTCGCGGTCGGGAGTTATGCGGCGCGCATCGCGCAAAATGTCCTCGACGCGCGGCTGCAATTCGGTGGTCGGCGTGCGGTCGTCGGCGGCGATGTAGATGTTGTCAATATCGCGGTTGCCGGCGATGCGGCGCTGATAGGCGGCGAGCGGCATCAGCACGACATTGTCCTGGTCCTGACCGAAGCCGGTATAGCCCTTGGGTTCGAGCAGGCCAACGATCTTGCAGGAGGTGCGGTTGACGCGGATGATTTCGCCCTCGGGATCGCCGGCGCCGAAGAACTGCTGGCGCACCGTCTCGCCGATCAGGCACACGCCGGTGCCCGAGCGGGTTTCGGAATCGCTGAACGGACGGCCGGACACCAGCTTCCAGTCGCGCGCGTCGAGATAGGCGCTGTCGGTGCCGGTAACGCCTGAAGTCAGGCTTTCGGTGCCGAAGATGACGCGGACCTGCTTTTGCGAGGCCGGCGAAATGGCGCGCGCGCCGGTGAGATGCGCAACCAGCGCCGCCAGGTCCTTTTCCGCCAGCGGCCGCACCGCCTGGTCGAGCCCGCCCGGACCGCCGGGACCGGCTGGGCGCCCGGCTCGCACGACCAGCAGATTGCTGCCGAGCTTGGAAATGTCGGCCTTGACCTTTTGCGTGGTGCCGGAGCCGATGGTCAGCATGGCAATGACGGCGGCGACGCCGATGACGATGCCGAGCAGCGTCAGGAACGAGCGCAGCACGTTGCGGCGGATTGAGCGGAGCGAGAGGCGGACGGTTTCCCAGATCATGGTTATGCCGTCTCCAGTTTCGCGGTGTCGGAGGCGACGTGGCCGTCGAGGAAGCGGATGGTGCGCTCGGCATATTCGGCGACATCGGCCTCGTGTGTGACCATGGCGATGGTCAGGCCAAGCTCCTTGTTCAGCTTCGTCAGCAACTCCATGATTTCATGGGTGCGTGCAGTGTCGAGATTTCCGGTCGGCTCGTCGGCGACGAGCAGCGTTGGCCTGGTGACGATGGCGCGCGCTATCGCCACGCGCTGCTGCTGGCCGCCGGAGAGCTCCGCTGGCGTGTGGTGTTCGCGGCCGACGAGGCCGACCTGGGCCAGCGCCTGCATGGCAAGGTAGCGGCGCTCGCGGGCGGCGACGCCGCGATAGATCAGCGGCAGTTCGACATTTTCGGCCGCGGTGGTGCGGGCCAGCAGGTTGTAGCCCTGGAAGACGAAGCCGACATAAAGGTTGCGCAGCATGGCGCGGCGGTTGCGGTCGAGCCGGCCGGCATCGACGCCCATGAAGGAATAGGTTCCGGCCGTCGGTGTGTCGAGGCAGCCGATGATGTTCATCGCCGTCGATTTGCCGGAACCCGACGGACCCATGATGGCGACGAATTCGCCGCGCCGGATGGCAAGGTCGACGCCGGCCAGCGCATGCACCTTGGCTTCGCCCTGGCCGTAGCTCTTCCAGACCTTGTCGAAGGTGATGAGGGGCGCGGCCACGGCCTCAGCTCCGCGACTGCGAGGCGGTGATGATCTGCGCGCCTTCCTCCAGGCCGGAGGTGATCTCGGTCAGTTCGCCATCGGTCGAGCCGATCTTGACGTTGACCGGATGCGGCCGGCCGTTCTCCAGCACATAGAGCGTGCGAGAACCATCGGTCGGTGGCTTCGCCGCCTGGCGCTGGCGGTTGGGGCGGCCCATGCGGCCGGTGAACAGGTCGCTGAGGCTCCAGCCGCGCGCGGCCTGCTGCGCCGGGCGGTAGCGGAAGGCGCCGGCGGGCACGGTGAGCACATCCTTGGCCTGCCGGGTGACCACCGAAACGGTAGCGGTCATGCCCGGGCGCAGCAGAAGTTCGCTGTTGTCGACCTCGAGCCGCGCATTGTAGGTGACGACGCCATCCGTCGTGACCGAGGCATAGGAGATGTCGCGGATTTCGGCATCGAACGGCCGGTCGGGGAAGGCGTCGACGGTGAAGCGGGCGTGCTGGCCTGACTTGACCGCGCCGATGTCGGCTTCGTCGACCGCCGCCACCAGCTCCATGTTCCTCAAATCCGCGGCGATGATAAACAGCACCGGCGCCTGCAGCGAAGAGGCTACCGTCTGGCCGGGGTCGACCGAACGGGTCAGCACGATGCCATCGATCGGCGCGTAGATGGTGCTGTTGGCCAGGTCGGTCTGCTGCGATTTCAGGTCGGCATTGGCGATGGCCAGATTGGCCGCGGCGCTGTCGAGCGCCGCCCTGGAGCGGTCGCGCGTCGCGGTCGCCGCCTCGAGCGACTGGTCGGTGGCCATGCCGCGCTTGGTCAACGCGGCCGCGCGGACAAGCGCGCTTTCGTTCTCGGCCAGCGTTACCTTGGCGTCCTCGACATTGGCAGCCGCGGCTTTCGCGGACGCTTCGGCTCGTTCGATCTGGACCTGCAGCTTGGCGGTGTCGAGCGCCGCCAGCACGTCGCCCTTCTTCACCTGCTGGTTCTCATTGACCGCGACCGAGCGTATGATGCCGGAGAGCTGGCTTGATATGTCGACTTGGGTGAGCGGCTGCAGCGTGCCCGTCGCCGACACCTGGACGGTAAGGTCGGCCTTGGCCGCCGGCACTGTCGTGTAGTCTATCCTGGTCGGCGTGCCGGCGTACCATTGATAGCCCGCAAAAGCCGCGACGAGGACGACCAGCGCCAGCAACGCATAGAGCCAGCCACGCCGGCGCGTCTTGCGCAGACCTTGTCTGTCGAGTCCAAGCGCCGTCTCGATGGCGGAATCCGATTCCGTCTTTGGCAGATTGACAATCTGGTCCACGTCGGACCCCTGTGATGCGTAATGTCCCTATCTGTGCACAGATCAGGCTTACCGGTTCAAATATCAAATTAAATTTCGCCCATGTTGGGATTGAGGCAGGAATGCAAACCCGGAATTACTTGCTTTACGATGTGTTTACGACCCAGCGACTGGCCGGCAACCCGCTGGCGGTGGTGTTGGATTGCAAAGGTCTGGACACCGCCGCGATGCAGGCCATCGCGCGCGAGTTCAACCTGTCCGAATCGGTATTCGTGCTGCCGCCTGATAACCCAAAGCACCGAAACCGCATCCGCATCTTCACGCCCGACTATGAAATGCCATTCGCGGGCCACCCGACGGTGGGCTCGGCTATCGCGCTGGCGGAACTGGCCGGTGAGGGTGGAGCCGGCATCTTCGTGCTGGAAGAAAACATCGGTCCGGTGCGTTGCGCGGTCAGCAAGCACGATGGCGCCACCTTCGCCGAATTCGACCTGGCGAAACTGCCGGAGCCGTTGAAGCTCGATGCCGATCCGGAGGCGGTCGGGGCGGCGCTTGGCCTGGCGCCGCACGAGATCGGCTTCGAGAATCACCGTGTCGCCTTCTGGTCGGCGGGCGTGCCCTATGTGACCATTCCGGTCGCCAACCTCGAGGCGGCGGGCCGGATCAGGCTGGACAACCAGGCGTGGTCGGAACTGGCACCGCGCAAGACCGAATGGGCCTTCGCCAGTCCGTACGTCTATTGCCGCGAGACGGTGAATCACGAAAGCGCTTTTCATGTGCGCATGATCGTGCCCGGCACGCCGTCCTATGAGGACCCGGCGACGGGCTCCGCTGCGGCCGCTTTCGCCGGCGCCATCATGCATTTCGACGGCCCGACGGACGGGGTTTCGCAGCTATGGATCGAGCAGGGACTGGAGATGGGGCGGCCATCGCGCATCCGCCTCGAACTGACCGTACAGGGTGGAAAACTGGCGTCCGCGCGCATTGGGGGCAATGCGATCAAGGTGGCGGAAGGCAAGCTTTTCGTTTGACCGGGAGAGGCCTCGGTCGATTTGTCGGGAAATGATTCCAGCAGGGCTGGACAGGATCGGCATCGGCGGCTATATGGCCGCCAACGCCGGTTTTTGCCGGCCGAGTGGGTGCGTAGCTCAGTTGGTAGAGCAGCTGACTCTTAATCAGCGGGTCCACAGTTCAATCCTGTGCGCACCCACCAAATTCTAACAAAATCAATTTGTTGGACGAGGTGAGGGACCCTGGTGGATGCAGGCGGAAGTCCGTGTCCGCTCTATGTCCAGATATTTTGAGCCAGCACCGAAATTGCATACTGGATCTAGATGCGCGTCATGCCGTTCTCCCGGCTGCCAAAATGTCGCGCTGGCGGCGGCCGATCTGTGCTTGGCCCTTGGTTTGATCCACGGCCCACTTCGATGATTCCCACTAGTGCGCGAATAAACTCAACCATATCGTTTGCGGTGATGGCTGCCTTGTCGGGGTTTTGCCCGATGTGCTCGGCGGCTTCGCAACATGAGCGGCGGATGAGATCGTAGTGTGTATCCCTTTCGTCCTCCGGCAACGCCGCCAACTTCATGGCTCGGTTATAAATCAACCGCAGCAATAGTTCGAGAGCTGCTCCGACACTCATGCGTTTGCTCCGCATTGGTCGAGCGTCCCGGCGCCTGAGGGCGCGCGTTTGGAACGTCCGATGAGGAGGTGTTTCCCGTCCCCGTATGCAAGGCTGCATCACAGCCGTTAATATATTCTTTCTTGCTAATGTAAGTTCGCCGGAGCCTGCAGAAGGGCCGAGCGGCGCCCGGCGCTTCTTCTTGCGGTCGAAATTTCAGTAGGCCCGAGCCAGGACATCGCGAGCCCCCCTCGGGGGCATCCGAAAATTTATGAGGATTTGTACACAAGGCGTCCGCGCATGGGCGCATCATATCGCGAGGATGTCGGGCAACGCCGCACTGCCCGTGCGTTGGGCCCATGACGCAAAACGAGATCGCTGGCTATATGGACAAGGCTGGACCGTCCTTCGGTTCATGGGTACCGAAACTCACGAGAATTTGGATCGTTGTCTCGACGAAATATGTACGTTGGTCGGCGTTGAGCGCTTGAACAGGCCTCAGCGGGGCTGCAGGTGCCTTACTGCGCCGGTTTGCCGATGCTGGCCTTGAACTTGACCTTCATGGCGATCTGCCCGGTCACTGTCATCTGCGATCCCGCAGCACCTCCCATGCCGCGATCCCTGGCGTTGACGTTCGTGGTCACGCTGGTGACCTCGCATGTGTCGGCAACGGTATCGAGCACCATGGCGCAGCTGCCGGCCGCGACCTTGTAGAATGAACGCAGCGCGGTTTGCTGCTGCGCCGCGACATCCTCGTCGTCCTTGACGGGAAGGGTCATGGTCAGACTGGATTGGATTTTGGCCAGCCCGTCGTCGCCGGCGCGCCGGAAGCGGCCATTCTCATCGACATACTGCGAAAAAGCCGGCGCAACAGTGCCGCAAAGCAGCGCAATGATAGTTATCGCCTTCAAATACATCGTCTGATCTCCACATGAGATTTACTGGTCTCATGAAACAATCAAAACGGCGTTATTATTTTGGCTCAATCACGTTGAAAGTTTGACGGATTACTTCTCCGACACTCCCGCCTCGGCAAAGCTCGCCATTCTCGCATGGCACTCCAGCGCCGAGCGCACGATGTTGACGGCCAGGCAGGCGCCGGAGCCTTCGCCGAGCCGCATGCCGAGATCGAGCAGCGGCCGCAGGGCGAGCGCTTCGAGCAGGCCGCGATGGCCCGATTCGGCGGAGACGTGTGCGGCGATCGTATGAGCAAGGCCGGTCGGGTGCAGTTTCGCCAGCGGTGCGGCGGCGGCGGTGCAGACGAAGCCATCGAGCAGCACGGGTATGCCCAGATGCCGCGCGGCGAGCGTGGCGCCGAAGATAGCGGCGAGTTCGCGCCCGCCAAGGGAGGCTGCGATCGCCAGCGGATCGGCAAGGGCTGCGGCGTGGCGCTTTAGGCCGGCTTCGATGGCGACCACCTTGCGCTTCAGGCCGGCATCGTCGACGCCGGTGCCGCGCCCGGTCCATTTTTCGGCACCGCCGCCGAACAGGGCAGCCGAAATGGCGGCGGCCGGCGTGGTGTTGCCGATGCCCATTTCGCCAAAGCAGACGAGGTCGATGTCTTTGGTCACCGCGTCATGGCCTGCGGACACTGCGGCGAGAAAAGCTTTCTCGTCCATCGCGGATGTCTGCGTGAAGTCGCCGGTCGGATGGTCGAGGTCGAGCGGGATGACGTCGAGCTCGGCGCCGGCGATGCGGGCGAGCTGGTTGATGGCGGCACCTCCGCCGGCAAAATTGGCCACCATCTGCACGGTGACTTCCGAAGGGTAGGCCGACACGCCTTGCGCGGTGACGCCGTGGTTGCCGGCGAAGACGAAGACTTTCACGCGGTCGAGCTTCGGCATGTCACGGCCTTGCCAGCGCGCCAGCCAGGCGGCGATCGATTCGAGCCGGCCGAGGCTGCCTTGCGGCTTGGTCAGTGTATCCTGGCGGCGGGCAACGGCATTGGCCGCGGCCTCGCTGCCGGCTGGCAGGTCGAGACAGGCTGCGCGCAGTTCATCGAGGGATTTGAAGGGCATGGGGGCAAGGTCTCCAGAAGGGAATCAGGTCGAGGGGGTCAGGAAAGAGCTACGGAAGCGACGAGAAGCACTACGATTTCGCTCAATTGCTGCAAGGCGCCAACCGTGTCGCCGGTCTGGCCATCGATCTGGTTGAGGCAAAGGGCGTGGAAGGCAGCAAACAGCAGGCCAAGGAGGATGAGCGCGGCGATGGCGCCGCCGGGGCCAAGCAGGAGCAGCGGAATAGCGCCGATCACGGCGCCGGCAATTGCCATTTCGAGCGAGACGGCGCCGGCCCCGGCCGACAGGCCGTCGGACCGCGCCGCCGGCAAGAGATGCATGAACGCGCCGAGCACGCCGCGCGAAGCCGCATGCGCCGCCGCCAGAGCGAAGAGGGCTTGCGTGGGATCGGGGAGTTCCGAAAGCGTGCTCCAGCGGATCAGCAGTGACAGCGCCAGCGCCATGGCCCCATAGGCGCCGATGCGGCTGTCACGCATGATCTCGAGCTTGCGTCCGCGCGACTTGCCGCCACCGAAGCCGTCGGCGACGTCGGAGAGCCCATCCTCGTGCAGGCAGCCTGTGGTGAGCACGGTTGCAACAAGGGCAAGCGCCGCCGACGGTCCTATGGCAAGGCCAAAGCGTTCCGCCGTGGCAAAGACGATGGCGCCGATCAAGCCGACGACGAGGCCGGCAATAGGAGCGGCCCAGATCGCGGCGGAGAGGCTGCGGCCACGAAAATCGAACACGGGCAGCGGCAGGCGCGTGAAGAAGACCAGGCAAAGGGCGATGTCGTCGAGGACTTGCCGAGGTGACAGGGTGATTCTTCGGAACTTCATGGTTCTAGGCCCGCGCGATGGCGTGGAAGAAGGTGCCGCTGACATGGCCACGCCGGTAGCCGGATGCGCCGAGCGGATTGCCCTGGCCGTCGGCGAGGTCTGCAAGCGGCTCGTCATTGCCGGTCGCCGTCATCTGCGCATAGTGGAATTCGTGCCCCCGGATCAGCGCGCCTTGCGGCCCCAGCGGACAGTCGGTGCGCAGCCGTGCCTCGCGATAGCCGAGGTTCATCTTGCGTCTGGCGAAGCTGGTGGAATGGCCGAGCAGGCCGAGCATGCGATGCGTTTCGCCGGAAGCATCCTCCAGCACTTCACCAAGCACCATGAAGCCACCGCACTCGCCATGGATCGGCTTTGTCGTGGCGAAACGTGCCATTCCCGCGTGGAAATTCGTGGCAGCTGCGAGTTTGCCGGCGTGAAGCTCGGGATAGCCACCGGACAGCCAGCAGACATCGCAATCCTCGTCGGGCGCTTCATCTGCGAGCGGCGAGAACGGAACGATCTCCGCGCCGGCCTTGCGCCAACAGGCGGCGACATGCGGGTAGAGGAAGGTGAAAGCGGCATCCTCGGCCAGCGCGATGCGCTGACCAGGCGGCCGCAGCGCGTCGGCGAAGTCGCCAACCGCCGGGGCGAGGGGTGCTGCCAGCGCCATGACAGCGTCGAGGTCGAGCGACTTCTCGGCCATGTCGGCGAGCCGGTCGAGATGCGCCATCAGGTCATCATATTCGCCGGCCTGGACGAGGCCGAGATGGCGTTCGGGCAAATTGAGCGAGGGGTCGCGCAAAATAGCGCCGACGACGGGCAGGCCGATCGCCTCGATGGCGTTGCCGGAGAGCCGCCGGTGGCGCTCGCTGCCCAGCCGGTTCAGCACGACGCCCGCCATGCGCACATCCGGATCGTAAGTCGCAAAACCCTTGGCGACGGCCGCCGCCGTGGTCGACTGGCCGGACACGTCGAGCACCAGCAGCACCGGCAGGCCGTAAAGCCGGGCGAGATCGGCGGCGGAACCGGTGTGCCCCGGCGAGGCCGGGATGCCGTCGAACAAGCCCATGGCGCTTTCGAGGATGACGAAGTCGGTATCGTCGGCTGCCTGTGCGGCCAGCGCATTGAGCAGCGACGGCGACATCGCCCAACTGTCGAGGTTGACGCCGGATAGCCCGGTGGCGGCGGTGTGGAAGCCGGGGTCGATGTAGTCCGGGCCGGATTTGGCGCCACGAACCTTCAGGCCGCGCCGCGTGAGCGCGCGCAGGATGCCGATGGTGACGCTTGTCTTGCCCGAACCGGAGCGCGGCGCGCCGATGATGATCGCGCGCGCCGTCATGCCTGCGCCGCCAATGCCGCGCGCATGGCGACGATGCCGCCGACGACGATCAATGCCGGCGAGGCGAGCCCGGCGGCCGCCGCTGCCTCGGCAATGGTGGCGAGCGTGGCGACGACGGTTCGCTCCTTTGGGGTGGTCGCAGCAACGATTACGGCCGCCGGCGTCGACGGCGCCAGTCCGCCGTCGAGCAGGGCGGCTGCTATCAGCGGCAGATTGGCCATGCCCATATAGACCACCACGGGCTGGCCGGTGCGGGCGATGGCCGCCCAGTCGATGTCGTCGTCGGTGCCTGCGGCGTGGCCGGTCGCAAGAATGACAGCCTTGTTGATGCCGCGCATGGTGGCCGGGATGCCGGTGGCCGCCAGCGCGCTGAGGCCCGATGTCAGGCCCGGCAGCACGCGAAACGCGATGTTTTCGCGCGCCAGCGCCAGCGCCTCTTCGCCGCCACGGCCAAAAATATAGGGGTCGCCGCCCTTCAGCCTGACGACGCGGCGGCCTTCACGCGCCAGCCGTACCAGCAGAGCGGTGATGTCGTCCTGCTTCATCGAGGGCTGGCCGCCGCGTTTTCCCGCAAAGAAAAGCTCAGCGTTCGCGGCCACTGCCACGACATCAGGCGAGACCAGCGCGTCGTAGACCAGCGCATCCGCTTCGGCCAGCGCCGCCAGCACCTCCAGGGTCAGGCAGCCCGGATCGCCGGGGCCGGCGCCGGCCAACCAGACATGACCCGGCTCAAGCGGACGCGGCTTGAAGTTCAGCCGCGCGAGCGCCTGTTCGAGCGTGGCGTTTTCGCCTTTATTTCCAGTGCTGCCGCTCACAATCCGTCCCGTCCGCGAAAACGCCGCTGATAATGGGCGTCATACAATGAACTCTCGCCAAAGCCTTCCGCCGCCAGCGAGCGACCGACGAAGATGAGCGCCGTACGCTCCATCGGATCGGCGGCCAATAGCGCCTCGATGGTCTCCAACGTGCCGGTCAGCACCCGCTCGTCCGGCCAGGAGGCGCGGAAGACGATCGCGACCGGGCAATCGCCGCCATAGTGCGGCGTCAGTTCGGCGACGACACGGTCGATGGCGTGGATGGCAAGGTGAATGGCCAGCGTGGCGCCGGTGCGACCGAAGCCGGCCAGCGTTTCGCCGGGCGGCATTTTCGAAGCACGTCCCGAAACACGGGTCAGCACCAGGCTCTGCGCGACTTCGGGAATGGTCAGCTCGCGGCGAAGTGCGGCGGCGGCGGCCGCGAAGGAGGGGACGCCCGGCGTCAGCGTGTAGGGGATGCCATGCTTTTCCAGCCGGCGGATCTGCTCGGCGACGGCGCTCCACACCGACAGGTCGCCGGAGTGCAGGCGCGCAACGTCATGGCCGACTTTGTGGGCGGCCACATATTCAGCCTCGATCTCGTCCAGTGACATCGGGGCGGTGTCGATCAATCTTGTTCCCGGCGCGCAATGCTGCAGCAATTCCGGCGCGACGATGGAGCCGGCGTGGAGGCAGACCGGGCAACGCGCCAGGAGCCTTGCGCCGCGCAGCGTGATGAGGTCGGCGGCACCTGGGCCGGCGCCGATGAAATGGACGGTCATGGCGCGTCTCCGCTGATGGCGATGGCGCAGGTGACCGCGCCGAGCACGGTGCGCGGGCCAAGCAGGCTGCCGCCCTTGCCGGCGACGGCAAGGGCCGAGGCTTCCGAAACCGATGGCGTGCCGGCGAGGTCCCGCGAGAGGCTGCAGTTGCTGAGCGTCCGCGGCGAGGCGGCCTCAAGGGTCGCCTCGTCGACGATGATGACGGGAAGGTTCAGCTTGCGACCAGCGGCGGCGATCGCGTCTTCATCCTTTTTGAGCGCCGCAGTGGCCAGTGCCGAAAGAGCCGACATCGCCAGGCCCTGCGCTTCGAGCGCGGTTTCTATCGCCGCGAGCACCTCCTGGACGGTGACGCTCTTTCGGCTGCCGATGCCCGCGACCATCATGGCTTTACCCAGCTCCATTGCGTGACAGGCATGGCCGGCCGCCATGCCTGCATGGAGCCGACCGGCGAAGCGCGGGAGATGGCGATGCGTGTGAGATCGCCGCCGCGCTTTGTGTGCTGGGCGAGGAGCAGGGCTTCCATTTCCAGCGTCACCGCGTTGGCGACAAGACGGCCGCCGGCGCGCAAAGCCTTGATGGCGGCGTTCAAGACGCCGGCGTCGCTGCCGCCACCGCCGATGAAGATGGCATCGGGCGTCTCCAGTTTTACAAGCGCCTTGGGCGCGCTGCCTTCCACGATGACGAGGCCGGGAACGCCGCAGGCAACGGCGTTGTGGCCGATGCGGGCGGCGCGGGCCGGATCGGCCTCGATGGCGATGGCGCGCATCGAGGGGTGGGCGAGCATCCATTCGATGCCGACGGAGCCTGAGCCGGCGCCGACGTCCCACAGCAATTCGCCGCGCCTCGGCGCCAGCGCCGACAGGGTCACGGCGCGGATTTCACGCTTGGTGATCTGGCCGTCATGCTCGAACAGATGATCGGCAAGGCCTGATGTGAGCGGCAGCACGCGGCCTTGCGGAGCTGAATCAATTTCGATGGCCAGCACATTGAGCGGATTGACGTTTTCGATGTCGAAGGCGTCGGCGCGAACCGAACGCAATGTCTCCTTCGGTCCGCCCAATGCCTCCAGGACCGTCAGCCGCGAAGCGCCGAAATCGAGTTCGGTGAGCAGGCGCCCAATTGCAGCAGGTGCATCGCCGTCCGATGTCAGCGCCAGGATGCGTGCGTTGGGCTGCAGCAGCGGGCGGATCAGGTCGATCGGGTGACCGTGCAGCGAGATGATCTCGATGTCCTGCAGCGCCCAGCCAAGACGGGCGGCGGCCAGCGAAATGGCTGACGGCGCTGGGATGACATCCATATCGCGCGGGTTGACCTTGCGGGCGAGGGTGGCGCCGACCCCGTGGAAGAACGGATCGCCGGAGGCGAGCACGCAGACGTTTCTGCCGGCAAGCGCCAGGACATCGGCCATCCCGACATCGAACGGAACCGGCCAGGGGGATGGCTTGCCCCTGGCGAAGGAAGCGACGAGCGCCAAGTGCCGCTTGCCGCCGAAGATGAACTCCGCCTCGGCGATCCGCCGCTTGGCCTCGTCGCCGAGACCCGCTAAACCGTCCTCGCCGATACCGACGATGGTGAGCCATTTTGGCGTTGGCTGATTTTTTGACATGTCGCGCCGCCCCTCATCCGCCTGCCGGCACCTTCTCCCCGTATGGTGACGGGGAGAAGGGAGAAGCTTCGGCGCCGACGCCTCCCTCTTCCCGTTCTTCACGGGGAGAGGGTAAGGGTGAGGGGCAGCGCCGACGATGTTTAGCATGGTGCCCATGAAGAAGATTCTGATCCTCGGCGGCACAACAGAAGCGCGCCAATTGGCCGGAAAACTGGCGGAGGATTTCCTCGTCACCCTTTCGCTGGCCGGCCGCACGGAAAGCCCCGTCGCGCAGGGCGTGCCGGTGCGAAGTGGAGGGTTCGGCGGCGCCGATGGTCTGGCTGCTTATCTCGGGGAGACAGGCACTGGTCTGCTGATCGATGCCACGCATCCCTACGCGGCACGGATATCCGCCAATGCGGCAATGGCCGCGCGCAAGACCGGCGTCCCGATCCTTGCCTTGCGGCGCCCGGGGTGGGAGGCCGTCCAAGGCGACCGCTGGCTTGAGGTCGACAGCGTTGCCGACGCGGCACGGGCGCTTGGCGATGTGCCGCGCCGCGTTTTCCTGGCGCTTGGCCGACAGGAGGTCGCCGCCTTCGAGGTAGCGCCCCAGCACCACTATCTCATCCGCAGCGTCGATCCGGTCGAACCGAAGCTGGTTGTGCCCGACGCCGACTATCTGCTGGCGCGCGGACCGTTTGGCGAGACCGACGAGCGCGTGCTGCTCGAAAAGCATCGCATCGATGTCGTGGTGTCGAAGAACAGCGGCGGCGCGGCGACATACGGGAAGATTGCCGCGGCGCGGACGCTCGGCCTCGAGGTGATCATGGTGCGCAGGCCCGATCTGCCGGACGTGCCTTCGGCTGAAACCGTCGAAGCGTTGGCCGCGATGGTGCCTCATTTTGTCGAGCCCGATGCCGAGCGAGGCGTGTAGACCAGCGCCGGCTTGTCGCAGCGCTTGATGATCCGGGTTTCCGGCGAGCCGATGATGATGCAGGTCGCCATGTCGGCCTTTTCTGCGTCGACATCGGCCAGCAGATAGACCTCGATGCGCTCGTCCGGGCGGCCGGCGGCGCGGCCGAAGATCACCGGCGTCGTGCCGGGCAGGATGGCGGTCAGGCATTCGAAGGCGCGGCCAAGCTGCCAGGGGCGCGCCTTGCTGATCGGGTTGTAGAGCGCGATGACGAAGCCGGCGCCAGCCGCCGCCAGCAGGCGCAGCTCGATCAGATCCCATGGCTTCAGATTGTCGGACAGCGAGATGGCACAAAAATCGTGGCCGAGCGGCGCGCCGATGCGGGCGGCGACCGCGAGCATGGCGGTGACGCCAGGCACGACAGCGACATCGACCGCACGCCATTCGGCCGGACCGGCCTCGATCGCCTCGCAGACCGCCGCGGCCATGGCAAACACGCCGGGATCGCCGCCGGACACCACGGCGACGTTGTGGCCCTCGGTGGCCTTGGTCAGGGCATCCTTGGAACGGGCGAGTTCCTCACGGTTGTCGGAAGCGACGCGGGTCTGGTCCGGGCGCAGCTCGAGCCGGTCGAGATAAGGCTTGTAGCCGTAGAAGAATTTTGCCTCGGCGATAGCGTGGCTGGCTTGCGGCGTGACCTGGTCGGCATTGCCGGGTCCGAGACCGATGACAGTGAGACGGCCGCTCATGCCTGCGCTCCAGCCACGCCAGGCCTGCCGGACCAGCCGGCGACCAGCACGATGGCGAAATAGGGCGCCTTGTCGTCCGGCTTGTCGGCAAGCCGCATCGAGACGCTGCCGGCCATCGTGCCGCGCTCGACATAGACTGCGCGCGTCAGCTTGCCGGTCGCTTCCAGCGCGCGCCTGATCTTGGGCAGGTTGCGGCCGACCTTCATGATGACGGCGGCATCGGTGTCTGCGAGACGGCGGGTCAATTCAAACTCGCTCATCGTGCCGGGCAGTACGGTTAGCACGTCGTCACCCTGGACGATCGGCACACCGGTCTGCGACCAGCAGCCGGACATGGCGGTGACGCCGGGGATGACTTCGGTCGGGAAACGATGGGCGAGGCGCACATGCAGATGCATGTAGGAGCCATAGAACAACGGATCGCCTTCGGACAGCACGGCAACCATCTTGCCGGCGTCGAGGTGCTCGGCGACCCTGTCTGCCGACTCCTCGTAGAACCCTGATATCTGCGAGCGGTAATCGTCGTGATCCTTGTCGATCTCGGTGGTCACGGGATAGAGCAGCGGCAGTTCCACCATGTCGGGCCGGAAGCGCGCCTCGACGATGGCGCGCGCATTGCTGTTGTTGCCGCGTTTCGCGAAATAGGCCACGACATCGGCTTCGGCCAAGGTCCGCGCGGCCTTCAGCGTCAACAATTCGGGGTCGCCGGGACCGGTGCCGACGCCGACGAGACGGCCTTTGGAGAGCGCGTTCACAGGCCCGGCCTCGCTAGCGAATTGAGCGCGGCGGCGGTCATGGCGCTGCCGCCAAGCCTGCCGCGCACGATGGCGTAGGGCACGCCATAGGAATTCTCGGCCAGCGCATCCTTGGATTCGGCGGCGCCGACGAAACCGACCGGCATGCCGATGATCGCGGCTGGCTTGGGCGCGCCGTCGCGCAGCTTCTCGAGGAGATAGAACAGCGCGGTTGGCGCGTTGCCGATGGCGACGACCGAACCGGCCATGCGCTCGCCCCACAGGTCGATCGCGGCGGCCGAGCGGGTATTGCCGATCTCCCTGGCGATGTCGTGCGTGCGCGGGTCGCGCAAGGTGCAGATCACCTCGTTGCCGGCCGGCAGCCGGGCTCGGGTGACGCCATGCGAGACCATTTCAGCGTCGCAGAAGATCGGCGCGCCGGCCGCCAAAGCGGTGCGGGCGGCGGTGACGAAATCGTTGGAGAAAACGAAATGACTTGCTGCCTCGACCTGGCCGCAGGCATGGATCATGCGGATGGCGACGTCGGCCTCGGCCTCCGAGAAGCGCGAGAGATCGGCCTCGGCGCGAATAATGGCGAAGGAGCGCTCGTAGATCGCCGTGCCGTCGTGGATGTAGTCGTAGGCGGCCATGCTCATTCCTGTTTGTAGGTCTCGGCGATGCCGGCCGTGCCCAGCCTTGTCAGGCAAGCGGCGGCGGCTTCGCCTTGAAATCGTGCGCTGCGGATCATCGCCGCGACGCGGCTGATGCCGCGCGCGGCGTCATAGCCCGGCCTGTAGCCGGCAGGAAGAGCCTTTGCCGTCGCGTTCACGACAAGTCCGGCTCCGTTTTCGTCGCCGACAATTGTGAGTGCTGCCGGGCCCGGATGTGCGCAGCCTTTTGCGCAGCCGGAAATGTGCAGGGTGAAGTCGAGGGTCTCGGCGTTTTCGGCGGCGATCGCCTCGGCGATGTCACGGGTCGCGATCCGGCCGGACGCGCAGGCCGGCGCGCCGGGGCAAGCCGCGACGCGCGTGCGGGGGTCGGTGGGGGCGATGACGAAGCCGAGGTCGGCGGCGGTTTGCTGTAGAGGTTGACTGGTGTCCGCCGGCTGACCGAGGAACAGCAGGGCGCGGCCCGGGGCGAGGCGGATTTCGGTTGCGCCGAGGGCGAGAGCTTTTTGCGCGAGGGCGACGATTTTGTCCGCTGGCATGCTGCCGTAGGGGAGGCCAATGCCGAGGGCGTGGCCGTTGTTCAGGTTGAAGAGGCCGATCGCCAGGCGACTATGCTCTACGGCGCCCCCCTCCGGCATGACAGAGGGGGGCGCCGTAGAGTGCCAGCTTGCAAGAGACGCCAATTGCCGCCCCGACAAATCCCGTGTGTGCGCCTCGCGGCCTTTCTCGGCAACCATCCGCAGCGCCGCGACGGCAATGTCGCGCGCCGCATCTTCATCCGCGACAGTGAGCGACCTCGCGGTCTGCCCATCACCCGCGACGGACACAAGCCAACGGCTGGCTATATCGGACCGCACCACTTTCAACCTGACATCGGCCGCCACGCCGTCCAGCGTCAGTTGCCCGCCGCCGTCGACGATCACCGCAACCTTCGGCCCCAACCTTGTTGCCAGCCCGGCTTCTTCAACGGCCATCCGAATGCGCCCAGCCATTAGCCTCGGATCGGCGATCTCCTGCGGGTCAATGCCGGCCAGCGGGCCGGTCTCGACCGGTACGCCGGTGCGCACCACGATGCCCAATACATCGACCTCCGCTGCCAGCAACGCAACGCTTTCCGTTGTCAGGCCGCGGATTTGCAGGCTGCCGCGCGCCGTCACCTCCATGATGCCGTTGCCGTACCGCAAGGCGGATTCGGCCAGCTCGATCAAGAGCTTCGGCGATAGGCCTTCGGCGACGGGGTTGAGCCGCACCAGCAGGCCGTCGCCTGTCTGCATCGGCGCCGACAAGGCAGGGCAGGCGCCACGGCGCGAGAAGGCGTTCATGCCGCGACCCCGAGCGCGTTGGCCTCGGCAATCAGCGCGGCGAGATCGTCGTCGATGGAATTGCGCAAGGGATGCCAGAGCCCGCGCCGGCGCGCCGATAGGAAACGCTCGGCGATGACTTTGGCGGCGGCGGGATTTTCGCGCAGGATGAAGGCGCGGACTTCCGCGTCGCCGAGATAGGCATCATGCACCGCCTCGATCAGCGCGCCTGAAATGGCGTGGGTGGTCTCGGCGAAGCCGACCAGCCGGTCGACGGTTTCGGCGAATTCGGAGGCGCCGCGCGGACCGTGGCGCATCTGCCCTGATATGAAGCGGGCGTTGACGGCACGGGCGCGCACCACGCGTGACACCGCCTCGCCAACCGATCGCGGTTTCGGCTTCCGCGGATCCGTGGTGTCGAGCACGATGACGTCGGCGTTCCTGCCGAGTGTGGCCAAGGCCGCCGAAAAGCCGCCGATGAAGGCGACGTCGGCGGAGCCTTCGAGAATGTCGCGGCCGGGGTCGTCGCCGGTGTGGACGAGAAGGTCGGCCTCGGCGATGCGGCCTTCAAACGCTCCGGGTGCCGAGACGCCTTCGCCGCCGGCGCCGCCATAGGCATGCGAGGTGGCGTCGAGATAGGCGCGGCCGATCTCTTCGCGCGCTGCCCAGTCGCCGCTGGACAAAATCTCTTCGACGCCGGCGCCGTAAGTGCCGGGCGACGTGCCGAAGATGCGCGGGCTGGCCTTGCCGTCGGCTCGGGTCCTGGCGGCGAGCGGGTTTTCCGAATCGTCCTCGTCGCGCGCGGCAACGGCGTTGGCGGCGGCGTCGATCAGTGCGATCTGGGTCGGGAACATGTCGCGGAACAGGCCTGATATGCGCCAGGTGACGTCGACGCGCGGGCGGCCGAGCGTAGCCGGCGGCAGCACCTCGATGCCGGTGATGCGGCCGGTGGCAGCATCCCATTGCGGCCGGCAGCCCATCAGCGCCAGGCCTTGCGCAATCTCCTCGCCGCCGGTGCGCAGCGAGGCCGAGCCCCAGAGATCGATGACCAAGGAGCGGGGCCAGTCGCCATGCGATTGCATGTAGCCGCGCACCACTTCCTCGGCAGCCACCTCGCCGAGATCATAGGCGGTCGGCGTCGGCATGGTGCGCGGGTCCGAGGTGAACAGGTTACGGCCTGTCGGCAGCACGTCGGAGCGGCCGCGCGCGGGCGCGCCGGCCGGGCCAGCCTTGACGTGGCGGCCATCGAGCGCGGCGAGCAGCGCGGCCTTCTCGGCTTCCGCGCTTTGCCTGCGCATGGGGTCCGGCTCGTCGTCTGGGACATGGCCGTAGACATGCAGCCCGTCCTTGATGGCGAAATCCTTGAGGTCGCAGAGCCAGGCGTCGATGCGGCGCAGCGCTTCATCGGGCGCATCGGTCGCGGCGACGCCGGCTTCGGAGGCGAGACCGGTCTTTTGCGCGGTTTCGACGATCAACCTGGCGAGGCGGTCGCGGCGGCGGCGGTCGAGGCCGTCGGCCTGGGCATATTCGTCGACCAGCCGCTCGAGCTGGTGCTGGCCCTCGTCCAGTCCGGCGCCCGTCAGCGGCGGCGGCAGATGGCCAAGGGTGACGGCAGCGATCCGCCGCTTGGCCTGTGCCGCCTCGCCGGGGTTGGAGACGATGAAGGGATAGATGACGGGCAGGGAGCCGGTCACGATCTCGGGAAAACAGGCTTGCGAGAGCGCAACCGTCTTGCCGGGCAGCCATTCCAGCGTGCCGTGGGCGCCGACATGGATCAAGGCATGGACGCCGAGCGATCTGCGCAGCCATAGGCCGAAGGCGATCAAAGCGTGGCGCGGAGGCAGCGTCGGATCGTGGTAGTCGGCGCGGCGGTCGGCGGAACGGCCGCGGTCGGGGGCGAGTGCGACCGTGATGTTGCCGAAATGCGCGGCGCGGAAGGGGAAGCTGGCGACGGCTGGCGCTTGAGCGCCCCCCTCTGTCCTGCCGGACATCTCCCCCGCAAGGGGGGAGATTGCGCTGTCGTCACGGCTTTCGCCAACTGCCAACATTGCAGAAGGAGCGACGGCCCCGAAACTGCCGATCTCCCCCCTTGCGGGGGAGATGTCCGGCAGGACAGAGGGGGGTGCTTCGCGAAGACCTGTCTCCCGATCTGCTCTGCCCCAAGCAGCCTCTACTGAGGCGATTGCATCTGCTGGCAGTTCTTTCGAGAGATGCAAATAGTCCGCCAAGCCAAGTCGGTGATCACTTTTTTCCAGCAAATCCAGCAATTCACGCGGCGTTTGTGGAATCCCTTCAACGGCATAGCACTGTTCGCTCAAGTCGTGCAGCATGGCGATCACGCTGGACGGAACATCGAGCCCGACCGCATAGCCGGTTCGGCCGGGGGCGCTGGGGTAATCGGGGATCAGGATCGCGAGCTTGCGTTCGGCGCGCGGGGTCTCTTGCAAACGGATGAAGGCCGCTACGCGCTTAGCCACTTGCTCCACACGATCCGCTTGCGGCTGGTTGGCCAACGCACGGTGGCCTAGCGCCGGGTCGACATCACTCTCGCCCTTGAAGGAAATGGCGCCGGCAAGGATGCGGCCATCGAGTTCGGGCAGCACGACATGCATGGCAAGGTCGGCGGGTGCCAGCCCGCGCTGGTTGTTTTCCCAGACGTCGCGGCGTGTGGTGGCGACGATGACCTGGAAGACAGGCACGCCGGCGCGGTCGAACAGGGTTTCCACGCCGGCCTCGGCGCCGGACGCGAAAGCGGTCGCGGTGATGATGGCGGCCGGTTTCAGCGATGCGACGGCATTTTCGGCGAATGCCAGGGACAGCGGATCCTTGAGACTGGAAACAAAGATCGGGACCGGTGCCAGTCCCTGGGAGCGCAAAGCCTCGGCCAGCGCATCGATCGGGGCGACATCGGCCGCGAGCAGCATCGATCGGTAGAAGAGAATCGGGATGATAGGGGCGCTGACATTTGAAAGGTCCGGCTTCTCTGCGACCCCCATTCCAAACTGATAGTAACCGGCCTTCGGCACGCTGACCGGACTGGCGACGGATGTATCCTGTCCGGCCAGGCCCGCCAGCCTGTGCACCAGCGCGTTCATATTGGCCGGGCCGCCCTCGCGGAAATAGCCGAGCAGGCCGTCGAGTTCGGCGCGGGGCAGCGTCGAGGCTTCGATCAGCCTGAAATCCTCGTCATGGCTTTCACCGGGAAGCAGCGCCAGTCTTATGCCGCGTTCGCGGGCAATTGCCGCCAGTTGGTCGCAGCCATAGCGCCACCAGTCGTAACCGCCGAGGATACGCACCAGGACGACCTTGGCGTGGCGGGCGACGCTGTCAACCCAGAGGTCGACCGACATGGGATGGCGCAGGTCGCGCAGTGCCGCCAGCCGCATCGAGGGCAGGCGATCGGCGTCGGCCTTCCATGCCGCCGCCAGTCCGGCGAGGTCGCTGTCGGTGAACGACAGGGCCACGATATCCGCCGGCGCCTGCCTGAGATCGACAGGCTCGGCGAGATCGTCGAGCGAGGCGGAGGTCGTGGTGAGGATGTGCATCGCGGCCTGTGCCTGAAAATCAGCCGGCGAGGATACGTTCGATCGCCGGACGGTTCAGCCCCTTGAGGCCGATGACGACCAGGCGCGAACGGCGGTCGTCCTCGGCGCTCCAGGCGCGGTCATAGTAATGATTGACGCGCGGGCCGACGGCCTGCAGCAGGAGCCGCATCGGTTTGCCGCCGACTTCGACGAAGCCTTTCACCCGCAGCACGTTTTCCTGTTCGGCGGCCGCGGCGACGCGCTTTGCCAGCTCGTCGGGATTGGCGATCGAGGGAATGTCGACGATGAACGTGTCGAAGTCGTCATGCTCGTGGTCGAACGCGCCGTCATGATGGGATTTGCGGTTCTCGATATCGTCCTCGACGGCGAGACCGAGGCCGAGCAGCACCGAGGGATCGACCTTGCCATGAGACGTCGGCACGATCTTCACGGCGCGGGCTGAGTGTTCGCCGATGATGCTGTTGGCGCGGGCCGAGCCGTCGGCGTCCATCAGGTCGCTCTTCGACAGGATGATCAGATCGGCGCAGGCGATCTGATCCTCGAACACCTCCTCGACCGGATCATCATGGTCGAGGCTTTCATCCCCGGCGCGCTGTGCCTGCAGGGCTTCCATGTCGTTGGCAACCCGGCCTTCGGCAAGTGCGGGACCGTCGACCACGGCGATGACGCCATCGACGGTCACCCGGCTCTTCACTGTCGGCCACTGGAAAGCCTGGACCAGCGGCTTGGGCAGAGCGAGGCCCGAGGTTTCGATCAGGATATGGTCGACCTTCGGCGTCAGGGACAGGATCTGGTCGAGCGCCGGCACGAAATCGTCGGCGACGGTGCAGCAGATGCAGCCATTGGCCAGCTCGACGATGTTTTCCTCGGGGCAGGTATCGATGCCGCAGCCCTTGAGGATTTCGCCGTCGATGCCGATGTCGCCGAACTCGTTGACGATGATCGCGATACGCTTACCGCCAGCGTTTTCCAGGAGATGGCGGACAAGGGTCGTCTTGCCGGCGCCGAGGAAGCCGGTGACGACGGTGCAGGGAACGCGGGAAACGGATGCGGTCATATCAGTCTTTCAGTATGTCGAGGGGAGGGATGCGGGCAACGAGGCCGCGTTTGAGGCTATCGGGCCGGCCCCGCCAGGGAATGAGGCCGTCGCTGGATGTGGCGAAGAGTTTCGCGCCGGTGACGAGATCGGCGCCGCTGGTCGGGGTCAGATCGCCAAACACATAGCTCCAGCATCCGTCGCGCAGGATCGCGGCGCTCAGCCGGCGCTTGCAATTGCCGAGGCATTCGACGGTGCGGATGCGGATGTTGTCGCCCGAGGCGGCTTGGCGCGTATCTTCAGCCAAGAGTTCGCCGGCCCGGGGATGAGCATCGGAGCCGGTCTCGTCGCGACAGGAGGCGCAGACGATGACAGTGATGCCGGCCAGGTCTTCATCCCCGCCGGACGAAATGTCCGTTGTTTCAGCCGAAAAACTGCTGTCGCGATCCAAATCAGGCTCCTTGCCCGGAAAACCCGCCGGGCGATCGGATACTTGCATTCCAGACGGCAGGTCTCCTGGCTCGCGGGTCATCGCCTTGGGTAGCCGCCTTCCCGGGACAATCCCAGTGGCTTTCGGCCTTGGCTCTTCGCTCACAGTTGCGGGGACAGCCGCGGATTTGGGATTTTCAATCCCGCACCGCATTCCCTCTTGGCTCCTCCCTTTGCCGAGAGGAGACCGTCTGGATTGGATTTAGGCTCTTGCGGGCAGTGGTGTCAACGCGAGCTTACGACACCGCGATGTCGGACAGCGCCGGGCCCAGGTCGCCGGCGGGCGTCACTTCGATGCGTTCGAGGCCAAGCCAGCCCTGCATCTGCTTCAATTCCTCGGAGAGCTGAGCGGCGGTTTCGGGCGGTGCGCCGGGCTCGGCGTAGGCGGCATGGACACGCAGGACACTTGCCGGCCGGTCGGCCTTGAGGTCGACGCGCGCCACGATCCTGTCGCCGAGCAGGAAGGGCAGGACATAGTAGCCATATTGGCGCTTGTCGGCCGGGGTGTAGATCTCGATGCGGTAGCGGAAATCGAACAGCCGCTCGCTGCGCGAGCGCTCGAAGACGACCGGATCGAACGGCGCCAGCAGGGCGCGGGCCTCGATCTTGCGTGGCAAGCGCGCGTCCCTATGAAGGTAAGCCGGCTTGTCCCAGCCCTCGACACGGACCGGCAGCAACTCGCCGGTCTCGACCAGTTCCTCCAGGCGGCCTTTCATGTCGGCGGGGGAGAGTCGAAAATAATCGCGCAGGTCGCCCGATGTCGCCACGCCATGGGCGCGGGCGGAGATGCGCAGCAATTCGCGATGTGCATCCTCGGCGGTCGGTACCGGCAGGTCGAGGATCGCCTGCGGCAGCACGCGCTCCGGCAGGTCGTAGAAGCGCTCGAAGCCGCGCCGGTGCGCGGTGGTGATGCGCCCGGCCCAGAACAGCCATTCGAAGGCGTGCTTGGCGTGGCTCCAGCCCCACCAGCCGCCGGAGCCTTTCTGGCCTTCCAGCGCGGAAGCGGCGATCGGGCCGCGTGCCACGACCTCGCGGTAGATCTCTTCTATATAGGGGGCGTGCTCGCGGCCCCATTTGGCCAGCCCCAGATACATTTCATCGCCTTGCTCGGCGCGCTGCATGCGCCAGCGCATCAGCGGGTAGGTCTCGACGGGCAGGAACGAGGCCTCGTGCGCCCAGTATTCGAACACAGTGCGCTTTCGCGTCACGGCGGCATTGTCGAGCAAAGCGAGGGGATAGGGGCCAAGACGCGAATAGAGGGGCATGTAATGGGCGCGAACCACCGCACTGACGGAATCGATCTGCAGCAGGCCGGTGCGAGACAGAACGCGGGCGAAGTGGCGGCGGTCGGGCGTGCCGGCGGGGCGGGGATCGAGAAATCCCTGAGCGGCGAGCGCGATGCGCCGGGCGGCGGCAAGCGAGATCTTTTCCTTCATGCGGATGCGTCTCTGGTGGACCTGTCTGGCGTTGCGGGGTGATTCCTGTCCATGCTAGCAGGGTTTTGGCGGCAACCTTGTCAGGAGAGAAAAGTGGAGTAAAAGACGAAGGAAATCAAACAGGAGCGTATGGGACCAGTTTCTCCCGGATTGCCGTCCAGCTCGGTGTTTTGAACAAGGTTTGACTTGCTTCGCTGGAAGTGCTGCGCTAACCCTCGCCGCGTTGCAGCATAGGCTCCTTAAAACGGTTCAGCGGTTAATCTGTCACGCTTCCGCAATAAGGTCCGGTGCTGTAATCAACGTGGATTGGCGCCAACGGAAAGCCGCTGCATGAACGCACTCCTCAGTTCGTACCTGCCCATCGTCCTGTTTATCGGCGTGGCGCTGGTGGTCGGCCTGGCGCTGCTCGCGGCGCCGTTCCTGGTAGCCTACCGCAACCCGGATCCCGAGAAGCTGTCCGCCTATGAATGCGGATTCAACTCGTTCGACGACGCCCGCATGAAGTTCGACATCCGTTTCTACCTGGTGTCGATCCTGTTCATCATCTTCGATCTCGAAGTAGCCTTCCTGTTTCCCTGGGCGGTGTCCTTCTCGAAGATCGGCATGCTCGGTTTCTGGTCGATGATGGTGTTTTTGGCAGTGCTGACAATCGGCTTTGCCTATGAATGGAAAAAAGGAGCGCTGGAATGGGATTGAACGACAGTTCAGGCACCCTCGTCGCGCCGAAGCCCAAGGGTATCATCGATCCCAATACCGGCAAGCCGGTGGGGCAGGACGATCCCTTCTTCCTCGAAATCAACAACGAGCTTGCCGACAAGGGTTTTCTGGTCACCTCGACCGAGGCGCTGATCACCTGGGCGCGCAGCGGCTCGCTGATGTTCATGACCTTCGGCCTGGCGTGCTGCGCGGTCGAGATGATCCACACCTCGATGCCGCGCTACGATTCGGAGCGGTTCGGCGTCGCGCCGCGCGCGTCTCCGCGCCAGTCCGACATCATGATCGTGGCCGGCACGCTAACCAACAAGATGGCGCCGGCGCTGCGCAAGGTCTACGACCAGATGCCGGAGCCGCGCTACGTCATCTCGATGGGCTCCTGCGCCAATGGCGGCGGCTATTATCATTATTCCTATTCGGTGGTGCGTGGCTGCGACCGCGTCGTGCCCGTCGACATCTATGTGCCCGGCTGCCCGCCGAGCGCCGAAGCCCTGCTCTACGGCATTCTTCTCCTGCAGAAGAAGATCCGCCGCACCGGCACGATCGAACGGTAAATCAATGGCCGCATCCCTTAGCGAACTGTCGACCTATCTCGGCGAGAAGCTGCCTGGCCGCTTCGGCGATGCGGTGCTCGCCTATGGCGAGCTCACCGTCCAGGTCGAGCCGGGCGATCTGGTCGAAGTGATGACTTTCCTGCGCGACGATGCGCGCTGCCAGTTCATATCGATCATCGATGTCTGCGGCGCCGACTATCCGTCGCGGGCCAAGCGCTTCGACGTCGTCTATCACCTGTTGTCGCCGAAACAGAATGTGCGCATCCGCGTCAAGGTGCAGGCCGACGAGGAGACGATGGTGCCGTCGATCACCGGCATCTATCCCGGCGCCGACTGGTTCGAGCGCGAGACCTACGATCTCTATGGCGTGCTGTTTTCGGGCCACCCCGATCTGCGCCGCCTGCTGACCGACTACGGTTTCGAAGGCCATCCGCTGCGCAAGGATTTCCCGCTGACCGGGTTCGTCGAAGTGCGCTACGACGACGAGGCCAAGCGCGTCATCTACGAGCCTGTGGAACTGAAGCAGGAATTCAGGAACTTTGACTTTTTGAGCCCGTGGGAGGGAACCGACTACGTTCTCCCCGGGGACGAAAAAGCCAAGACGAATTGAGGCGCCAGAATGGCTGAAACCTCCGTCCGCAACTTCAACATCAATTTCGGCCCGCAGCATCCTGCCGCGCATGGCGTTTTGCGCCTTGTTCTGGAGCTCGACGGCGAAGTCGTCGACCGCGTCGATCCGCATATCGGCCTGCTGCATCGCGGTACGGAAAAGCTGATCGAGGCAAAAACCTATCTGCAGGCGGTGCCTTATCTCGATCGGCTCGACTATTGCGCGCCGATGAACCAGGAGCACGCCTTCGCGCTCGCCGCCGAGCGCCTGCTCGGGATCGAGGTGCCGAGGCGCGGCCAACTGATCCGCGTGCTCTATTGCGAAATCGGCCGCATCATGTCGCACATCCTCAATGTGACGACGCAGGCGATGGACGTCGGCGCGCTGACGCCGCCGCTGTGGGGCTTCGTCGAGCGCGAAAAGCTGATGGTGTTCTATGAGCGCGCCTCGGGCTCGCGCATGCATGCGGCCTATTTCCGGCCCGGCGGTGTCCACCAGGATCTGCCGCGGCAGCTGGTCGAGGACATCGGCAAATGGATCGACCCGTTCCTGAAATCGCTCGACGATCTCGACAAGCTGCTCACCGGCAACCGTATCTTCAAGCAGCGCAATGTCGATATCGGCATCGTTTCGCTGGCCGACGCCTGGGCCTGGGGCTTCTCGGGCGTCATGGTGCGTGGCTCGGGCTCGCCGTGGGACCTGCGCAAGTCGCAGCCCTATGAGTGCTACTCCGAGATGGATTTCGACATCCCGATCGGCAAGAACGGCGACTGCTTCGACCGTTATCTCTTGCGCATGGAAGAAATGCGCCAGTCGGCACGGATCATGCGCCAGTGCGTCGACCTGCTGCTCGGCAAGGAAAGCACCGGCCCGGTGTCGAACCTCGACGGCAAGGTGGTGCCACCCAAGCGCGCGGCGATGAAGCGCTCGATGGAAGCGCTGATACATCATTTCAAGCTTTATACCGAAGGCTACCGCGTGCCGGCCGGCGAGGTCTATGCGGCGGTCGAGGCGCCGAAGGGGGAGTTCGGCGTCTATCTGGTCTCGGACGGCACCAACAAGCCCTACCGCTGCAAGCTGCGCGCCCCCGGTTTTGCGCATCTGCAAGCCATGGATTTCCTGTGCCGCGGCCACATGCTGGCCGACGTCACCGCCGTTCTCGGCTCCCTCGACATCGTGTTTGGTGAGGTCGATCGCTAAATGTCAGTCCGCCGTCTCGCAGAAGCCAGCGTCCAGCCAGCCTCCTTCGCCTTCAACAAGGCGAACGCGGCGGCTGCCAAGCAATGGATCAAGAAGTACCCGAAGGGCCGCGAGCAGTCGGCGATCATTCCTTTGCTGATGATTGCGCAGGAGCAGGAAGGCTGGGTCACCAAGGCGGCGATCGAGACCATCTCCGACATGCTCGGCATGCCGCGTATTCGGGGGCTCGAGGTCGCGACCTTCTACACGCAGTACCAGTTGAATCCCGTTGGTACCCGTGCGCACATCCAGGTTTGCGGCACCACGCCCTGCATGCTGCGCGGCTCGGAAGCGCTGATGGATGTATGCCGCTCGAAAATCCATCACGATCAGTTCCACACCAATGACAAGGGCACCTTGTCGTGGGAGGAGGTCGAGTGCCTCGGCGCCTGCGTCAATGCACCGATGGTCATGGTGTTCAAGGATACGTTCGAGGATCTGACACCCGAGCGTCTGGCCGAAATCATCGATCTCTACGACGCGGGCAAGGGAGCTTCGGTGACGCCGGGACCGCAGAACGGCCGTACCGGCTCGGAGCCGGCCTCCGGTTTGACGACGCTGAAGAGCGAAAAGGCGATCCTCAAGTCGACCCGCGACCGGGAAGCCCGGGAAGCGGCCAAGGCCGCCAAGGCAGCGCCCGACGCGATCATCGCCGCGCCGGTGCCGGCAAGGGCAGCCGCCCCTGTCGCGCCGTCCAATGCCAGCAAGCCGAAAACCGATACGCCCGAGACCAGCCCGGTATTGAAGACGCCTTCAAAAGCCAAGGTGGCGCCGGCGACGGAGAAGGCGGCGAGCGTTGCTGCGCCGCTGCATTCGGCCGCCAATGCCAACAAGGCAGCGCCGGAAGTCGAGAAGGTCTCCAAGCAGCGCAGTGGACCGACGGTCAGGGCCGAACCGGCATCGGCATTCAAGGCGCCGGAAGCCAAGGTGCGAGCCGCAAAGCCGTCGCTGGAGGACAAGAATCGCCCGGCCGGTATCGACAGGCCGGCCGCGGTCGACGATCTCAAGCTGATCTCCGGGGTCGGCCCGAAGATCGAGGGTATCCTGCACACGCTAGGCATCTTCACCTTCGCGCAGGTCGCGTCGTGGAAGAAGGCCGAACGCGAGTGGGTCGACGGCTATCTCTCCTTCCAGGGCCGCATCGACCGCGACGACTGGGTCCGCCAAGCCAAGGCGCTCGCCAAGGGCGGCGTCGCCGAATACATCCGCGTCTTCGGCAAGAAGCCGGTCTGAGGGACGAAAAATGCTTCAGGACAAAGACCGCATCTTCACCAATATCTACGGCCTCTTCGACAAGTCGCTGGCCGGCGCCATGGCACGCGGCGCCTGGGACAACACGCCCGGCATCGTCGCCAAGGGGCGTGAGTGGATCGTCAACGAAATGAAGGCGTCGGGCCTGCGCGGACGCGGCGGCGCCGGCTTCCCGACCGGGCTGAAATGGTCGTTCATGCCCAAGCAGAGCGACGGCCGGCCGAGCTATCTCGTCATCAACGCCGACGAATCCGAGCCCGGCACCTGCAAGGACCGCGATATCCTGCGCAACGACCCGCACACGCTGGTCGAAGGCGCGTTCCTGGCCGGCTTCGCCATGGGCGCGATTGCCGCCTACATCTATGTGCGCGGCGAGTTCATCCGCGAGCGCGAGGCGCTGCAGCGGGCGATCGAGGAGGCCTACGAGGCCAGGCTGATCGGCAAGAACAACACGTCGGGCTACGATTTCGAAATCTACATGCATCACGGCGCCGGCGCCTATATCTGCGGCGAGGAAACGGCGCTGCTGGAAAGCCTCGAAGGCAAGAAGGGCCAGCCCCGGCTGAAGCCGCCATTCCCGGCCAATGTCGGGCTCTATGGCTGCCCGACGACGGTCAACAACGTCGAATCGATCGCGGTGGCGCCAACCATCCTGCGCCGGGGTGCGGCCTGGTTCTCGTCTTTCGGCCGGCCCAACAATGTCGGCACCAAGCTGTTCTGCGTTTCCGGCCACGTCAACAATCCGTGCACCGTCGAAGAGGCGATGTCGATCCCGTTCCGCGAACTGATCGAGACGCATTGCGGCGGCATCCGCGGCGGCTGGGACAATCTGCTCGCCGTCATTCCGGGCGGCGCCTCGGTGCCGCTGGTGCCGGCCGAGCAGATCATCGACACGCCGATGGATTTCGACGCGCTGCGCGACCTCAAATCCGGCCTCGGCACGGCCGCCGTCATCGTCATGGACAAGTCGACCGATGTCGTGAAGGCGATCGCGCGGTTGTCCTACTTCTACAAGCATGAAAGCTGCGGCCAGTGCACGCCGTGCCGCGAGGGCACCGGCTGGATGTGGCGGGTGATGGAGCGGCTGGTGCGCGGCGAGGCGCAGAAGCGCGAGATCGACATGCTGCTCGACGTCACCAAGCAGGTCGAGGGTCACACGATCTGTGCGCTGGGTGATGCGGCGGCATGGCCGATCCAGGGCTTGATGCGGCATTTCCGTGGTGAGGTGGAGCGGCGCATCGACGAGTTTTCGCGCAACGCGCACCGGGCCGAACCGGTGATGGTGGCGGCGGAATAAAAAGAAACTTTTGAACGCGGGAAGAAATCGGGGCGGGGCGAACGAAGAAACGACCAGGAGAACTCTATGGCGCCGTATTCGACACCCTACCCATTGATGCCCAATTTGGACCAGATCGAGAAGATGAACCAGGACCTGACCAGGATGATGCCGAAGGAGATGGCCAGCGCCGTCAACCTTTTCGCGCACCCTGTCGCGGGTGCGGTGGCGATGTCGGCGCTTGGCATGGGGCTCGCCAATCAAGCCTTCGGCGTCTGGATGGGCGCGCTTTCGGGTGCCGCCGAGGCGTCACAGCGCCTCATGCAGCCGCTGATCGAGGATTTCGAGGCCCGCGTCGAGCAATTCGAAGACGCGTCGTCCAGCAGGGCGCGGGCGACGGCGAAGACCATGATTGCCGAGGCGCAGTCCTTTGCGCAGGAAGTTACGGACATTGCCGCCAAGGAAGCCGCCATCACGGCGCCCGTGGCCGATGCAGGTCCGGCAACGGACGATGCTCCCGGTGTGCTGATGCCCGAGGATTTCCGTCAGCCCAAGGCTATGGAGAGGCCGGCGGAGCCTTCGGATCTGAAGGCGATATCGGGCATCGGTCCGAAGCTGGAGAAGGTGCTGAACGGCCTCGGTATCTGGACGTTCGCCCAGGTCGCCGCATGGTCGCCGCAGGAGATCGCCTGGGTCGACGACTATCTGTCGTTCAAGGGCCGTATCGGCCGTGACGACTGGACTGCCCAGGCGGCGGCGTTGGCGGCGAAGAAGTGAAAGAAATGTCGGGCGTTGCTTCTGTCGCGCCCGGGAAATGAGATTGCGGGAAATCCGCAGGGGTTTGAGACGAATGGCAAAGCTCAAGGTCGACGGGAAAGAAATTACTGTACCCGACCACTACACGCTGCTGCAGGCGGCGGAAGACGCGGGCGCGGAAGTGCCGCGCTTCTGCTTCCATGAGCGGCTGTCGATCGCTGGCAATTGCCGCATGTGCCTGATCGAGGTGAAGGGTGGGCCGCCCAAGCCGCAGGCCTCCTGCGCCATGGGCGTGCGCGACCTGCGCCCCGGTCCGAATGGCGAGCCGCCGGAAATCTTCACCAACACGCCGATGGTCAAGAAGGCCCGGGAAGGCGTGATGGAATTCCTGCTGATCAATCACCCGCTGGATTGCCCGATCTGCGACCAGGGCGGCGAGTGCGACCTGCAGGACCAGGCGATGGCCTTCGGCGTCGATTCCTCGCGCTATCACGAGAACAAGCGCGCGGTGGAAGACAAGTACATCGGCCCGCTGGTCAAGACGGTGATGAACCGCTGCATCCACTGCACGCGCTGCGTCCGCTTCACCACCGAGGTTGCCGGCATTTCCGAACTCGGCCTGATCGGCCGTGGCGAGGATGCCGAGATCACCACCTATCTCGAACAGGCAATGACCTCGGAGTTGCAGGGCAATGTCATCGATCTCTGCCCGGTCGGCGCGCTGACCTCCAAGCCCTTCGCCTTCCAGGCGCGGCCGTGGGAGCTGACCAAGACCGAATCCATCGACGTCATGGATGCCGTCGGTTCGGCGATCCGCGTCGATAGCCGTGGGCGCGAAGTGATGCGCATCCTGCCGCGCGTCAACGAGGCCGTGAACGAGGAATGGATTTCCGACAAGACCCGCTTCATCTGGGACGGCCTGCGCACGCAGCGCCTCGACCGGCCCTATGTGCGCAAGGACGGCAAGCTGGTTCCGGCGAGTTGGGCCGAAGCGTTCGCTTCGATCAAGGACGCGGTGTCGAAGACGACGCCTGAGAGGATCGGCGCGATCGCGGGCGATCTCGCGGCGGTCGAGGAGATCTTTGCGTTGAAGCTTCTGATGGCTTCGCTCGGATCGAAGAACATCGATTGCCGCCAGGATGGCGCCGCGCTCGATCCGGCGCTCGGACGCGCCAGCTATATCTTCAATCCGACCATCGAAGGCATCGAGCGGGCCGACGCGGTGCTGATCATCGGCGCCAATCCGCGCTTCGAGGCCTCGGTGCTCAATACCCGCATCCGCAAGCGCTGGCGCCTCGGCAATCTGCCGGTCGGCGTCATCGGCGATATCGGCGATACGCGCTACGACTACGAGCAGCTGGGCGCCGGGCCGGACTCGCTGAAGGATCTGGCTGATGGCAACGGCAAGTTCTTCCAGACGCTGAAGAAGGCGACGCACCCGCTTGTTATCGTCGGCCAGGGCGCTCTGGCGCGCACCGATGGTGCGGCCGTGCTCGGCCAGGCGGCCAGGCTCGCCGCGGCCGTCAATGCTGTCCGCGCCGACTGGAACGGCTTTGCCGTGCTGCATACTGCAGCGGCGCGCGTCGGCGGCCTCGATCTCGGCTTCGTGCCGGGCGAGGGTGGCAAGAACGTCGCCGGCATGCTGGGCGAGACGGACGTGCTGTTCCTGCTCGGTGCCGACGAGATCGACATGAGCAAGACCGGCGGCGCCTTCGTCGTCTATGTCGGCACGCATGGCGACGCCGGCGCGCACCGCGCCAATGTCATCCTGCCTGCGGCGGCCTATACCGAAAAATCCGGCACCTACGTCAACACCGAGGGTCGCGTGCAGCAGACCAACCGCGCCGGCTTCGCACCGGGCGATGCGCGCGAGGACTGGGCGATCCTGCGGGCACTGTCCGACGTGCTGGGCAAGAAACTGCCGTTCGATTCGCTGCCGCAGCTGCGCGCCAAGCTTTATGGCGAGTATCCGCATCTCGCCCGCATCGACCAGGTCGCGGCCGGCAATCCCGAGGACATCGCCGGCGTGGCGAAGCTCGGCGGGCGGCTGAACAAGGGCACGTTCACCTCGCCGGTCAAGGATTTCTATCTGACCAACCCGATCGCGCGGGCATCGGCCGTGATGGCGGAATGCTCGGCACTGGCCAAGAGCGGCTTCAAGCAGGCGGCGGAATAAGCATGGACACCTTCTTCTCCTTCTACGTGCTGCCGGCGCTGCTGATCCTGCTGAAGTCAGTCGTGCTGATCGTCGTGCTGCTGATCTTCGTCGCCTACATCCTCTACGCCGACCGCAAGATCTGGGCGGCCGTGCAGCTTCGCCGCGGCCCGAACGTCGTCGGCCCCTGGGGCACGCTGCAGGCCTTCGCCGATCTGTTGAAGTTCGTGTTCAAGGAGCCGGTCATCCCCTCCGGCGCCAACAAGGGCGTCTTCCTGCTGGCGCCGCTGGTCTCTGCCGTGCTGGCGATCTCGGCCTGGGCGGTGATTCCGGTCAGCCAGGGTTGGGCGATCGCCAACGTCAATGTCGGCATCCTCTATGTCTTCGCCATTTCCTCGCTCGAGGTCTATGGCGTGATCATGGGCGGCTGGGCATCCAACTCGAAATATCCGTTCCTCGGCGCGCTGCGCTCGGCCGCGCAGATGGTGTCGTATGAAGTCTCGATCGGCTTCGTCATCGTCACGGTGCTGCTCACCGCCGGCTCGCTCAACCTCAGCGATATCGTGTTGTCGCAGCAGGGTGGGCTTGGTACGCGGCTTGGCCTGCCCAATACGTTCCTGGACTGGAACTGGCTGGCGCTGTTCCCGATGTTCATCATCTTCTTCATCTCGGCGCTGGCCGAGACGAACCGTCCGCCCTTCGATCTGGTCGAAGCCGAATCGGAGTTGGTCGCCGGTCACATGGTCGAATATTCGTCGACGCCGTTCCTGCTGTTCTTCCTCGGTGAATATGTCGCCATCGTGCTGATGTGTGCCTTGGCCACCATCCTGTTCCTCGGCGGCTGGCTGCCGCCCTTCGACTTCGCGCCCTTCACCTGGGTGCCCGGGGTCATCTGGTTCGTGCTGAAGGTCTGCTTCGTGTTCTTCGGCATCTCGATGGTGAAGGCCTTCGTGCCGCGCTACCGCTACGACCAGCTGATGCGGTTGGGCTGGAAAGTGTTCCTGCCGATCTCGCTGTTCATGGTCGTCGCCACCGCGGCCTTCCTCAAGATCACGGGGTTTGCGTGATGTCCGCTCTTTCCCAGGCCGCAAAATCGCTGCTGCTGCAGGATTTCGTCAGCGCCTTCTTCCTGTCGATGCGCCAGTTCTTCGCGCCGAAGGAGACGATCAACTATCCGCACGAGAAGGGGCCGATCAGCCCGCGCTTCCGCGGCGAGCATGCGCTGCGCCGCTATCCCAATGGCGAGGAACGCTGCATCGCCTGCAAATTGTGCGAGGCGATCTGCCCGGCGCAGGCGATCACCATCGAGGCTGGCCCGCGCCGCAATGACGGCACGCGCCGCACGGTGCGTTACGACATCGACATGGTGAAGTGCATCTATTGCGGCTTCTGCCAGGAAGCTTGCCCGGTCGACGCCATCGTCGAGGGGCCGAATTTCGAGTTCGCGACGGAGACACGCGAGGAACTCTACTACGACAAGGACAGGCTGCTGGCGAATGGCGACCGGTGGGAGCGCGAACTGGCGCGCAACATCTCGCTGGATGCGCCGTACCGCTGATATTTGACGCATGGACGGGGCGAGGCGCCTCGTCTAGAGGGTGATCCCGAAAAGTTGCAGACTTTTCGGACAAGATCATCCTCCGGAAGACAAAAGTGTCGCACGTTTCTTTCGATCGGGTATTTCAACCCGATCGGAACATGCGATAGGACAACGCGGCTTCGGTACCGGAAGTGGGACGAAGCCAGAGATAACGAACAGGACGATTGTCCTGTTTGGACAGGAACCCGGGGGATCCCCAATGCTGAGTGGACTAGAGGCGGCCTTTTTCTACCTCTTCGCCTTTGTCGCGGTGGCGTCGGCGTTCATGGTCATTTCGTCGCGCAACCCCGTGCATTCGGTGCTGTTCCTGATCCTGACCTTCTTCAACGCCGCCGGCCTGTTCATGCTGACCGGCGCCGAGTTCCTGGCGATGATCCTGCTCGTCGTCTATGTCGGCGCCGTCATGGTGCTGTTCCTGTTCGTCGTCATGATGCTCGACGTCGACTTCGCCGAGATGAAGGAGGGAGCCCTGCAATACGCGCCGATCGGCGCGCTGGTCGGACTGATCCTGGCGGCGGAGCTGATCATCGTGCTGGGCGGCTACACCTTCGCGCCAAAGCTCGCCTCGACCGTCGCAAAGCCCATTCCGGATCTTGCCGCGCGCTCGAACACGGCAGCGCTCGGCGACATCCTCTATACCGACTACCTCTACTACTTCCAGATTTCGGGCCTCATCCTGCTGGTTGCCATGATCGGCGCCATCGTCCTGACGCTACGCCACAAGGAAGGGGTCAAGCGGCAGTCGATCGCAGCTCAGGTCGGCCGCACAGCGGCGACCGGCATGGAAATCCGCAAGGTCAAGTCGGGCGAAGGAGTCTGAGATGGTCGTCGGCATCGCACATTATCTGACCGTATCGGCGATCCTGTTCACGCTCGGCGTGTTCGGCATCTTCCTCAACCGCCGCAACATCATCGTCATCCTGATGTCGATCGAATTGATCCTGCTCGCGGTCAATATCAACTTCGTCGCCTTTTCGGCGGCGCTCGGCGACCTGGTCGGCCAGGTGTTCGCGCTCTTCGTGCTGACGGTCGCGGCGGCTGAGGCCGCCATCGGACTTGCCATTCTCGTCGTCTTCTTCCGCAACCGTGGCTCGATCGCGGTCGAAGACGTGAACGCCATGAAGGGTTGACGGAACCACCATGTATCAGGCCATCGTCTTCCTTCCACTGCTCGGCTTCCTGATCGTCGGCCTGTTCGGCACGTCGCTCGGTGCCAAGGCATCCGAATACATCACCTCCGGCTTCCTGGTGATCGCGGCTGTGCTGTCATGGATCGCCTTCTTCTCCGTCGGCTTCGGCCATGGCGAGGTGTTCACCGTGCCGGTGCTGCACTGGATCCAGTCCGGCGGCCTGGACGCCTCCTGGGCACTCAGGATCGACACGCTGACGGTGGTGATGCTGGTGGTGGTCAACACCGTGTCGGCGCTGGTTCACATCTATTCGATCGGCTACATGCACCACGATCCGAACCGGCCGCGCTTCTTCGCCTATCTGTCGCTGTTCACCTTCGCCATGCTGATGCTGGTGACGGCAGACAATCTCGTGCAGATGTTCTTCGGCTGGGAAGGGGTGGGCCTCGCGTCCTACCTGCTGATCGGCTTCTGGTACAAGAAGCCGTCGGCCAATGCCGCCGCCATCAAGGCCTTCGTCGTCAACCGCGTCGGCGATTTCGGCTTCGCGCTCGGCATTTTCGGCGTCTTCGTGCTGTTCGGCTCGGTCAATCTCGGCACGATCTTCGCCAATGCAGCGACGTTCATTCCTGCCGAAGGCGCGCCGCAGGGTGCGGCCGTGCTCACCTTCCTCGGCCATGCGCTCGACAAGCAGGCGGCGATGACCGTCGTCTGCCTGCTGCTGTTCATGGGCGCCATGGGCAAGTCGGCGCAGGTGCCGCTGCACACCTGGCTGCCGGACGCCATGGAAGGCCCGACCCCGGTGTCGGCGCTCATCCATGCCGCCACGATGGTGACGGCGGGCGTGTTCATGCTGGCACGGCTGTCGCCGCTGTTCGAATTATCGCATTCGGCGCTGACGGTGGTGACCTTCATCGGCGCCTTCACCGCCTTCTTCGCGGCGACCGTCGGCCTCGTCCAGAACGACATCAAACGCGTCATCGCCTATTCGACCTGCTCGCAGCTCGGCTACATGTTCGTGGCGCTCGGCGTCGGCGCTTATGGCGCGGCGATCTTCCACCTGTTCACACACGCTTTCTTCAAGGCGCTGCTGTTCCTCGGCTCTGGCTCGGTCATCCATGCCGTCTCCGACGAGCAGGACATGCGCAAGATGGGCGGTTTGAGGAAGCTGATCCCGACCACCTACTGGATGATGGTGATCGGCACTCTGGCGCTGACCGGCGTTGGCATTCCGGTGACCGTCATCGGCACCGCCGGCTTCTTCTCCAAGGACGCCATCATCGAAACCGCCTTTGTCGGGCACAATTCCGTCGCGGTCCTGGCCTTCGTGGCTCTGGTCATCGCCGCCGGCTTCACCTCTTTCTATTCCTGGCGGCTGATCTTCATGACCTTCCATGGCGAGCCGCGGGCGAGCCACGAGGTGATGCATCACGTCCATGAATCGCCGCCGGTGATGCTGGTGCCGCTGTTCATCCTGGCGGCGGGTGCGCTGTTTGCCGGCATCATCTTCCACGGCGCCTTCATCGGCGAAGGCTATGCCGAGTTCTGGAAGGCGTCGCTGTTCACGCTGGCGGACAATCACATCCTGCACGAGATCCACGAATTGCCGCTGTGGGTCGAACTCTCGCCCTTCGTCGCCATGCTGATCGGCTTGGCGCTGGCCTGGCAGTTCTACATCCGTTCGCCGGAAATGCCGAGGAATCTCGCTGCCCAGCATCGCGGGCTCTACGCCTTCCTGCTCAACAAGTGGTATTTCGACGAGCTCTACGACTTCCTGTTCGTGCGTCCGGCCAAGCGTCTCGGTTCCTTCCTGTGGAAGACCGGCGACGGGACCATCATCGATGGTCTTGGGCCGGACGGTATTTCGGCGCGCGTCGTCGATGTCACCAACCGCGTCGTCAAGCTGCAGACCGGCTATCTCTACCACTATGCCTTCGCCATGCTGATCGGCGTTGCCGCACTCGTCACCTGGATGATGCTCTGATGACCGCCTGGCCAATCCTCTCGCTGGTCACCTTCCTGCCGTTGGTTGGTGTGCTGCTGATCCTGTTCATCAACGATGACAGCGAAAACGCGCGCCGCAACATCCGCGCCATTGCGTTCATAACCACGGCGTTCACCTTCCTGGTGTCGCTGTTGATCTGGACCGGCTTCGACAATTCGCAGGCCGGCTTCCAGTTCGTCGAAAAGGCCGCCTGGCTCGATTCCGGCATTTCCTACCATATGGGCGTCGACGGCATTTCCATGCTGTTCGTCATCCTGACGACCTTCCTGATGCCGCTTTGCATCCTGGCGTCGTGGGAAGCGATCGAGAAGCGCGTCAAGGCGTACATGATCGCCTTCCTGCTGCTCGAGACGCTGATGATCGGCGTGTTCTGCGCGCTGGACATCGTGCTGTTCTACGTCTTCTTCGAAGCCGGCCTGATCCCGATGTTCATCATCATCGGCGTGTGGGGCGGCAAGCGGCGCGTCTACGCCTCGTTCAAGTTCTTCCTCTATACGCTGGCCGGCTCGGTGCTGATGCTGCTCGCCGTCATGGCGATGTTCTTCCAGTCCGGCACCACCGACATCCCGACGCTTTTGACGCACAGCTTCCCGGCCAACATGCAGACATGGCTGTGGCTAGCCTTCTTCGCCTCCTTCGCGGTGAAGATGCCGATGTGGCCGGTGCACACCTGGCTGCCGGACGCTCACGTCGAGGCGCCGACGGCCGGCTCGGTCATCCTGGCCGCCATCCTCTTGAAAATGGGCGGGTACGGCTTCCTGCGCTTCTCCCTGCCGATGTTCCCGCTGGCGTCCGAGATGTTCGCGCCGCTGGTGTTCACGCTGTCGGTCGTCGCCATCATCTACACCTCGCTGGTGGCGCTGATGCAGGAGGACATGAAGAAGCTGATCGCCTATTCGTCGGTCGCCCATATGGGCTTCGTCACCATGGGCATCTTCGCCATGAACCAGGAAGGCGTGCAGGGCGCGATCTTCCAGATGCTCAGCCACGGCCTGGTCTCGGGCGCGCTGTTCCTGTGCGTCGGCGTCATCTATGACCGCATGCATACCCGTGAGATCGCGGCCTATGGCGGCCTCGTCAACAACATGCCGAAATACGCCACCGCGTTCATGATCTTCACCATGGCCAATGTCGGCCTGCCTGGCACGTCAGGCTTCGTCGGCGAGTTCCTGACCATGCTCGGCGTGTTCCGCGTCAACACCTGGGTGGCGTTCTTCGCCGCTACCGGCGTCATCCTGTCGGCCGCCTACGCGCTTTGGCTCTATCGCCGGGTGATCTTCGGCGCGCTGACCAAGGACAGCCTGAAGGGGCTACTCGATCTGTCGACCCGCGAGAAGGCGATCATCTATCCCCTGGTCGTGCTGGTCATCTTCTTCGGCGTCTATCCCGCACCCGTCTTCGACGCGACGGCCCAGTCGGTCAAGTCGCTCGTCACCAATGTCACCGCATCCATCGGCGCCGCGCAGACCGCGGCGGCGAACTGACCCAGGGGTTTTGCGAACCATGACGCCGGACCTTCTCTCCAGCCTGTCGCTCTCGACGCCCGAGCTGATCCTTGCCATCGGCGCGCTCGCGCTGCTGATGGTCGGGGCCTATTCGCGTTCCAACACCGCCAACACGGTGACCGGCCTTGCCGTCGCCGTGCTGGTGATCGCAGGCGCCTGGCTGATCTTCCACGCAGGGCAGGGCAGCGCCTATGGCAACGCCTTCATCCAGGATTCCTTTGCCCGCTTCATGAAGGTGCTGGCGCTGGTCGGCTCGGCGGTGACGCTCGTCATGTCGATGCGCTTTGCCAAGGTGGAGCGTTTCGACAAGTTCGAATATCCGGTGCTGATCCTGCTTTGCACGCTCGGCATGATGCTGATGATCTCGGCCAACGGCATGATCGGGCTCTATCTCGGCCTCGAACTGCAGTCGCTGGCGATCTATGTGCTGGCGGCGATCAATCGAGACAATCTGCGTTCGACCGAGGCCGGCCTGAAATATTTCGTCCTCGGTGCGCTGTCTTCGGGCATGCTGCTCTACGGCATCAGCCTGGTCTATGGTTACACCGGCAACTTGGGCTTCCACGAGATCGCCACGGCGCTTGGCGGCGGCGAGCGCCAGCTCGGCCTCGTCGTCGGCCTGGTCTTCGTGCTGGCCGGTCTTGCCTTCAAGATCTCGGCCGTGCCGTTTCACATGTGGACGCCCGACGTCTATGAAGGCGCGCCGACGCCGGTGACGGCCTTCCTGGCGGCGGCACCGAAAATGGCGGCGATGGCGCTGATCGTGCGCGTCACCATGGGCGCGTTCAAGCCGATCGCTTCCGACTGGCAGCAGATCATCGTCTTCATCTCGATCGCCTCCATGGCGCTTGGCGCCTTCGCCGCCATCGGTCAGACCAACATCAAGCGGCTGATGGCCTATTCCTCGATCGGTCATATGGGCTATGCGCTGGTGGGCCTTGCCGCCAACAGCCAGGCCGGCGTGCGCGGCGTCGCCATCTACATGCTGATCTACCTGGTGATGACGCTTGGCACCTTCGCCTTCATCCTCGCCATGCGGCGCAAGGAAGGCAATGTCGAGCAGATCAGCGATCTCGCCGGCCTGTCGTCGACCAACCCGGTGATGGCGACGATCCTGACCGTCCTGATGTTCTCGCTGGCCGGCATTCCGCCGCTCGCCGGCTTCTGGGGAAAATGGTACGTCTTCCTCGCCGCCATCAACGCCAATCTCTATGCGCTGGCGATCATCGGCGTGCTGGCCTCGGTGGTGGGCGCCTACTACTATCTGCGCATCATCAAGATCATGTGGTTCGATGAGCCGGTCGGCGGCTTCGTGCCGATGGCCAGCGAATTGCGTGTCGTGCTCGGCGTCAGTGGCGCCTTCGTGCTGTTCTATGTGCTGATCGGCGGGCCGATCGGCACCTATGCCGAAGCCGCCGCCAAGACATTTTTCTGACGGGATGGCATTTCGGCTGGCTCCAACCTCGGCGTCGGAAGGGTTCCGGCTCGAGGCGCATGACAGTGTCGGCTCCACCAACGCGCTGGCGCTGGACCATGCCCGGGCGGGCGACCCGGGCAAGCTCTGGGTCGTTTCCAAGAGGCAGGAGAGCGGGCGCGGCCGGCGTGGCCGTGCCTGGGCAACGCCGGAAGGCAATCTGGCGGCGACGCTGCTCCTCATCACCGGCGGCGAACTTCGACTTGCCGCGACGCTCGGTTTCGTCGCCGGGCTGGCGTTGGCCGACGCACTCGACGCGGTGGTGCCGAAGGGCCGCATCGCGATAGGCCTCGACGGCGCGAGCCAGGGACAGAACCGCTTCGAGCTGAAATGGCCGAACGACGTGCTCGCCTCCGGGGCCAAGCTCGCCGGCATCCTCCTGGAATCGGCGATGCTTGACGGTGGCCGCTTCGCAGTGGCGGTCGGCATCGGCGTCAACGTGGTGGCGCACCCGCGGGATTTGCCGTATCCCGCGACATCGCTTCATGCGTTGGGCGCGGCTTGCGATGCCGAAACGCTGTTTCTGGCGCTGTCGGATGCCTGGAGCGAGAATGCCCGCCTTTGGGACGAAGGACGTGGCCTTGCCGCCATCAGGAAGCGTTGGCTTGCCCGCGCAGCGGGCCTTGGCGGCGAGGTTGCTGTCAGAATTGACGGTAATGTGGTGCGTGGCGTCTTCGAGACCATTGACGAGGACTGCCGTTTCGTGATCCGCGACGATGAGGGGTCTGTTCTGACGGTCGCCGCCGGCGATGTGCATTTCGGCGCGGTTGCGTCCGCGCGGGTATAGTTTTGTTTTTGAGCAATTCCGGACTGAAAACCGTTAGACACTTTTTCTGGAATTGCATTAACGGCTTGGCCTGAGGGCCAGGAAGGGAAAAATCATGGCGAAAGCGGACAACGCCGAACTCGTCTTCGTGCCGCTCGGCGGCGTCGGCGAGATCGGCATGAACTTCGCCCTCTACGGCTACGGCCCGCCGAGTGCGCGCGAGTGGATCGTCATCGATGTCGGCGTCACCTTTCCCGACGCGGCGCATCCGGGCGTCGACCTGATCCTGCCCGACACGCGCTTCATCGAGGAGAACCTCGCCAATTTGCGCGGCATCATCATCACCCACGCGCATGAGGACCACTACGGCGCGTTGCTCGACACCTGGCCGAAGCTGAAGGCACCGGTCTGGATGACGCCGTTCAGCGCCGGGCTGCTGGAAGCCAAGCGGCAGGGCGAGCAGGGTGCGCCGAAGATCCCGCTGACGATCTACCGGGCGGGCGAAAAGTTCACTGTCGGTCCCTTCGAGATCGAAGCCATTCCGGTGGCGCACTCCATTCCCGAACCGATGTCGCTGGCGATCACCTCGCCGGCCGGTACCGTCATCCATACCGGCGACTGGAAGATCGATCCAGAACCGACGATCGGACCCAAGACCGACGAGGCGCGATTCCGCGCCTATGGCGACAAGGGCGTGCTGGCGCTGATCTGCGATTCGACCAATGCGCTGCGCGAAGGCGAGTCGCCTTCGGAAGTGGCCGTGGGTGAGGGCCTGAAAGGCGTCATCCAGGCCGCCAAGGGTCGCGTCGCCGTCACCACCTTCTCCTCCAATGTCGGACGCATCGTCTCGATCGCCAGGGCGGCGCGCGATGCCAGCCGCCAGTGCCTGGTGCTCGGCCGCTCGCTGAAGCGCGTCATCGATGTGGCTGACGAGCTTGGCTATATGGACGGGCTGCCGGAGTTCATCGCCGAGGAGGATTTCGGATTCATCCCGCGCGAGAACCTGGTCATCATCTGCACCGGCAGCCAGGGCGAGCCGCTGGCGGCGCTGGCGAAGCTGTCGCGCGACGAGATGAAATCGGTGTCGCTGACGGCGGGCGACACGGTGGTGTTTTCCTCGCGCACCATTCCCGGCAACGAGAAGGCGATCCTCGAAATCAAGAACCGCCTGATCGATCTCGGCATCAAGATCATCGAGGACGGCGATGCGCTGGTACACGTCTCCGGCCATCCCCGGCGCAGTGAACTGCGCAAGATGTATGAATGGGTGCGTCCGCAGATCGGCGTTCCCGTGCATGGCGAGGCCGCGCATCTGGTGGCGCAGGGTTCGCTGATGTCGACGTCGGGCATCGGCCAGGTGGCGCAGGTGCGCGACGGCGACATGCTGCGGCTCGCGCCAGGTCCGGCCACCATCATCGACCAGGTGCCGTTCGGCCGTGTCTACAAGGACGGCAACCTGATCGGCACCGACCAGGCGATGGGTATTCGCGACCGGCGCAAATTGTCCTTTGCCGGCCATGTCGCGGTCAATGTCGTGCTCGACGAGAAGTATGAACTGGCCGGCGATCCCGATCTGGTCGCAATCGGCGTCGCCGAGGCCGATGGCCGTGGCGAGACGCTCGAGGATCTGATGATCGATGCGGCCGTCGGCGCGGTCGAATCGATCCCCCGTCAGCGCCGCAAGGACCTCGACCTCGTGCAGGAGGCGGTGCGGCGCGCGGTGCGCGGCGCGGCCAACGAAGCCTGGGGCAAGAAACCGCTGGTGACGGTGTTCGTCACCAGGTGACGGGCAATGGCTGGACATTCAGCTGGCAGCCGACGGGAAGCCAGCGAAAAGAACGCTTCGCCAATTCGATGTAGCCAGGCCTGGAAAATGGCATGTGATGGCCGGTGACCAGCAGAGGGCGCCGGCGGCTGTCCGGCCGCGAAGGCCGATGCAAGCCTGTCTCTGATATCGACGGCGTCGAGCAGGGCGGCACTTTGAACGACCCGAGATCGAAGATGAAAACGCTGGCGCGGGCAGGCCTGATTCCGGACATTCCCTTTGTGCTTCGCTGATACCGGTGGAACAGGTGCGACAGTGCGCGCCTCCTGAATGACTGTCGGTCTCGGTTGATTTGACGTATGACGCCAATGTTGGACCTGGGAGAAAAAGCTCGGACATGCTCGGACGGCTGAACCATGTCGCGCTCGCGGTGCCGGACTTGGCCGCCGCCATTGCAGCTTACCGCAACACGCTCGGCGCCGAAGTGACCGAGCCGCAGGCTTTGCCGGAGCATGGTGTCACCGTGGTGTTCGTCAATGTCGGCAACACCAAGATCGAATTGCTGGAGCCGCTTGGCGAGGGCTCGCCGATCGCGGCATTCCTGGCGAAGAACCCGTCGGGCGGCATGCATCATCTCTGCTACGAGGTCGACGACATCCTGGCCGCGCGCGACCAGCTCAAGGCCGCCGGCGCCCGCGTGCTTGGCGACGGCAATCCCAAGATCGGTGCGCACGGCAAGCCGGTGTTGTTCCTGCATCCGAAGGATTTCTTCGGTACGCTGATCGAACTGGAGCAATCATGAACTGGGTCTCGTTCACCGCCCTGTTTTTCGCGACCTGGTGGGTGGTGCTGTTTGCCGTTCTGCCGTTCAGCGTCAAGACGCAGGACGACGACCACGACGTGACGCTGGGCACGGTTCCGAGCGCGCCGCGCGGGCCGCATATGTTGCGTGCCGTGATCCGCACCAGCATCGCGACGGCGATCCTGATGAGCATTTTCTACGGTTTGACGCACGGGCTGGGATACAGCCTCAACGACATCCCGCACATCGTGCCGGATTTCGGCCAGACCCCAACGAAATAGAAAGTCCTGGGATTGAGATGAGGCCCCGCCCGGCGGCCATGGGCTGCTGACGCAAGGTCATGTAGCCTGGCAATTCGCGGCGCTAACCAGATGATTGCACAAAAAAAATGCAAGGCACAAGGCCTTGCAATTAAACGCGTCCGATCTGTTTCCGGTATCCGGCGGCAGCGAGTAACCGCGCCTAGATCGCATCCTCCCAAGACTTTGACCGCGTAGGAAGGCAGATTTGTTTCTGCCCTCTCGGTTATCAGGGCACATTAGCCTAACGGAAATGAAAATGTCACGAAGAATTTTGCCTTGAAACGGGCATTCTCGTGCTGCACTGCACAATAGTGCGGCAGGCTTTGCTTTTGAAACGACCAGGCAATGTCGAGACAGCCTTTGCGGCATGTTCGCGATTGACGCGCGCAAAGAATTGGCGGCTCAATCCGAAGAGGTTCGGTGCGTTCCATTGTCGGCGCGGACTGATCCGGAAGCGCGGGATTCCGGGGCGGGAGGGGCTGATGTGGTGGGATGGCCGGGTTTCCATTCCGTCATGAAATCGCTATGAAGCCGGGGCAAGCAAGCCTGCGCCCTGCCGATTCTGGCGTGGCCATTCTCATTCACGGACCAGTCCATGCGTTTGTCGCGCTATTTCCTGCCTATCCTCAAAGAAAATCCGCGCGAGGCCGAAATCGTCTCGCATCGGTTGATGCTGCGCGCCGGCATGATCCGCCAGCAGGGGCAGGGCAGTTTTTCCTGGCTGCCGTTGGGCAAGCGGGTGCTGGACAAGGTCTGCAAGATCATCCGCGAGGAACAGAACCGCGCCGGCGCGCTGGAGATCCTGATGCCGACCATCCAGTCGGCCGATCTTTGGCGCGAGAGCGGCCGTTACAACGACTACGGCAAGGAGATGCTGCGCATCAAGGACCGTCAGGACCGCGACATGCTCTACGGACCGACCAACGAGGAAATGGTCACCGAGATTTTTCGCGCCTACGTCAAGTCCTACAAGGACCTGCCGCTCAACCTCTACCATATTCAGTGGAAGTTCCGTGACGAGGTGCGGCCGCGCTTCGGCGTGATGCGTTCGCGCGAATTCCTGATGAAGGATGCCTATTCCTTCGATCTCGACTTCGAGGGCGCGCGAGCCGCCTACAACAGGATGTTCGTGTCCTATCTCAGGACGTTCACCCGCATGGGCCTGCAGGCAATCCCGATGCGGGCCGACACCGGGCCGATCGGCGGCGATCTCAGCCACGAATTCATCATCCTGGCCGATACCGGCGAAAGCCAGGTCTTCTGCCATCGCGATTATCTGTCGCTTGCCGTGCCCGGAGCGGAAACCGACTTCGCCAATGACGGCGAGATAGCAGACATCGTCAAGACGTGGACGACGCCCTACGCCGCCACCGACGAGATGCATGACGAGGCGGCCTGGGAGAAGGTCCCGACAGGCGACCAGGTGTCGGCGCGCGGCATCGAGGTCGGCCATATCTTCCACTTCGGCGAGAAATACTCCAAGCCGATGGGCGCCAAGGTGACGGGCCCCGACGGCAAGGATCATTTCGCCTCGGGCGGCTCATACGGCATCGGCCCGTCGCGGCTGGTCGCGGCGATCATCGAGGCGAGCCACGACGAGAACGGCATCATCTGGCCGGACGCGGTGGCGCCGTTCGATATCTGCCTGATCAACATGAAGGCGGGCGACGCCGAGTGCGATCGCGTCTGCGACGAGCTCAACGCTGCCTTCACCGCCGCCGGCAAGGATGTGCTCTACGACGATACGGACCAGCGGCCGGGCGGCAAGTTCGCCACCGCCGACCTGATCGGCCTGCCCTGGCAAGTGATCGTCGGACCGCGCGGCGTGGCCGCCGGCGAGATCGAGATCAAGAATCGCAAGAGCGGCGAGCGCGTGACGCTGCCGATCGCCGACGCGAAAAAACGCTTCGGTGCCCCCGCATGAGCGAGGCGGCGGCAGCGAGATCGGCGGGCGCCGGCCCGTTCTCAATCTTCGAACGCATGGTTGCGTGGCGCTATTTGCGCTCGCGGCGCAAGGAGACGGTGATCTCGGTGATCGCCTCGATCTCCTTTCTCGGCATCATGCTGGGCGTCGCCACGCTGATCGTCGTCATGGCCGTCATGAACGGGTTCCGCGCCGAGCTTCTGACACGCATCCTCGGCGTCAACGGCCATCTGATCGTGCAGCCGCTCGATTCGCCGCTCGAGGACTATGCCCAGGTCGCCAGCCGCATCAACGGCGTGCCCGGGGTCAAATACGCCATTCCGCTGATCGATGGCCAGGTGCTGGCGCAAGGCAATGTCGGCGGCGGCACCGGCGCGCTGGTGCGCGGTATCAGGGGTGAAGACCTTGGCAAGATCGCCATCGTGGCCAAAAACATCAAACAGGGTTCGCTCGAAGGCTTCGATACGGGCGACGGCGTCGCCATCGGCAAGCGCATGGCCGAGAATCTCGGCTTGGCGCTCGGCGACACCATCACCCTGATCTCGCCGGACGGGGATGTGACGCCGCTCGGTACCACGCCGCGCATGAAGGGCTACAAGATCGCCGCGATCTTCGAAGTCGGCATGTCGGAATATGACAGCTCCATCGTCTACATGCCGTTCTCCGAGGCGCAGCTCTATTTCAACATGGACGGCCGGGCGCAGACGATCGAAATCTATGTCGACAATCCCGATGATGTCGACGCGCTGAAACCCAAGGTGGAAGAGGCGGCACAACGCCCCATCGACCTCGTCGACTGGCGCCAGCGCAACGAGACCTTCTTTTCTGCCCTGCAGGTCGAGCGCAACGTGATGTTCATGATCCTGACGCTGATCGTGCTGGTGGCGGCGCTCAACATCATTTCCGGACTGATCATGCTGGTGAAGGACAAGGGGCATGACATCGCCATCCTGCGCACCATGGGCGCCTCGCGCGGCGCCATCCTGCGCATCTTCCTGATGACGGGAGCGGCGATCGGCGTGACGGGCACGCTCGCCGGCGTGCTGCTCGGCGTGGTGATCTGCACCAACATCGAATCGATCCGCCAATTCTTCTCCTGGATGACCGGCAAGGTGCTGTTCAATCCGGAGCTGTATTTCCTCAGCCAGTTGCCGGCGAAGATGGATCCGCGCGAGACGACCTATGTCATCATCATGGCGCTGGCGCTGTCCTTCCTGGCAACGGTGTTTCCAGCGTGGCGGGCGGCCCGCCTCGATCCGGTCGAAGCCTTGAGGTACGAGTAGTGGCCGAGGTCATTATCGAGCTGAAGAGCGTCGAGCGGCACTATGTCCAGGGGCCGCGCAAGCTCACCATCCTGAACGGCGCCGACTTCTCGCTAAGGCGCGGCGAGATGGTGGCGCTGGTGGCGCCGTCGGGCACCGGCAAGTCGACGCTGCTGCACACGGCCGGGCTGCTGGAACGGCCGGACGCCGGAGACGTGATCCTGTCCGGACGCGCCTGCGGCCGGCTGTCAGACGACGAGCGCACCTCGATCCGCCGCAACGATGTCGGCTTCGTCTACCAGTTCCATCATTTGCTGCCGGAGTTTTCGGCGCTGGAGAACATCATGATGCCGCAGCTCATCAAGGGGCTGCCGCGCAAGGAAGCGGGCGAGCGCGCCGCGCAACTGCTCGATTACATGCAGATCGGCAAGCGGGCGTCGCACCGGCCATCCGAGCTGTCCGGCGGCGAGCAGCAGCGAGTCGCCATTGCGCGTGCGGTTGCCAATGCGCCGCTGGTGCTACTCGCCGACGAGCCGACCGGCAACCTCGACCCGGTCACCGCCTCTTATGTGTTCGAGGCGCTGGAGGCGCTGGTGCGGCAGTCGGGACTCGCCGCGCTGATCGCCACGCATAACCATGAGCTGGCATCGCGCATGGACCGGCGTGTCACGCTCGCCGACGGCAAGGTGGTGCCGCTCTAAGGAATGGTTTCGCCCGGGGTGTACCGTGCGGAGATGGCTTAGAATCGCCAGTGAGCGTTCATTGCGATCAGCGTGGACGATATCGCGCTTGTCGCCAGAATGAGCAGCCAAACTACAAAATTACGAGAGAGGAGTCGCCGGCGGCCCTGTCGCATGCGCTTTCGTCAGCGGTCACCTTGATTTGCGCCTCCGTATTTCCCCATATTCATCGCTCAGCAGTACCTCAGCCCAAGAACTATCGTCTCGGCCAAACTTTAATACAAGCGCGCGCTAATCCTGATCCTCCAGGACTGGAAGCCTACGCCGCCGCGCTTTCAACCGGGCCTCAGGCGAGCGATTAACCTTTCGCTAACCGTGCAAAATTCCCCGCCTGTCGCCATATCTCCTAGCGATTGACATTGGAACAAAATTAGAACAAATTGGAAACATATCCACAACAGGAGAGAGTTATGACCGATCTGGTTCAGGATGTCATCTCGCTGGTTTGCATGAGCGCGTTTCTTGTTTCCATGGCGATCTGGATCGGAGCCATGTGAGCTGGCGGCATCCGCCATCGCTGTTCCCGATGGCCATAGCCGCTCCGCCGTTAAGCTTTTCTTGCCGCCGCGACGTTAGGGTGCGCCTCCAGGCAGGAGCAACGTCCAGTGTCGCCCATCGTCACGGCCATTCTCGTGGCCAGCAATCTCGGGCTGATCTTTCTCTTGATGACCGTGCCGCTTGGTTTGCGCACGGTCCGGTCCAGCCGCATCGTGGCAATGGACCGGCAGCGCCTGTGGCAGGCGCTGTGGCCGCTTGGCAGCGATGCCGGCTGGTCCGGCGAGATCCTGTCGGCGCAGCCGCTGGACGAGGAGGGCGTGGCTCGCATCATGCTGTCGTGGGAAGGCCGCGACGGCAAGCCGATCGAGCGCAGGGCGCGGTTCGAAGATGTTGTCGAGGGCAGCCGCTTCTCGATGCGGGTGATCGAGGACACCGCGCTCGATGGCTCGTTCTGGAAGGACTATGGCGAGACCGCCGAACTGGTTTCGCAGGGCAGCGGCACACGCGTGACGCTCAGCCGGACCGACCGGTATCGCGGCGTCGCCTTTCTGGTGTTCCGTTACTTCGCCATGCGCCGCGAGCTCTCCAAGCTGCAGCGTTGGGCAAGGACCGGGCAGTACCGCAAGGGCGGCTGGTTCGAGCATCCGCTGAGCCAAGTCGGCTTTGCAGTGCTGTCGGCATTGATGCTGTGGCCGTTTTTCGGCCTTCATCTCGGCGGGCTGGCGTTGGCCGCGATCCTGACGTCGGTGGTGGCGCTGCACGAACTCGGCCACATGGCTGCGTTCCGGCTGACGGGCCATCGCAGGGCGCGGATGATCTTCATCCCGCTGCTTGGCGGCATCGCCATTGGCGGCCGGCCCTATAACAGCCGTTTCGAAGTGGCCTTCGTGGCGTTGATGGGGGCGGGGTTCTCCGCCTTCCTGGTGCCGATCGTCATTGCCGCCAGCGTGCTTGCCGGCAACGAGGGTCACAAGGCCGCAGCCGCGCTGCTGGCGGCGCTTGCAGGCTGCGTGGCCCTGTTCAACATCGCCAATCTGGTGCCGGTGTGGAAATTCGACGGCGGCCAGGTGCTGCGCCAGATCTGCCCGGGGCCGGTCGTCCTGGCGCTGGCGTCCTTCTCGCTGCTTTCGGCCTTTCTGGCGCTCGGCTGGCGGGCTGGTTTTTCCTCCGGCTTCCTGCTCGCGGCCGGTGCGGTCTTTTCGATCCTCAGCCTGCTCACCGTCGGCAGCGGGGTGAAGCCACGTCACGAACTGGAGCCGATCGGCACCGGCGACCGTTTCGTGATCGCAGGGGCCTTGCTGGCGGTGTTCGCCATCCATGGCTGCGGCGTGTTGTGGGCGTCAGGGCAACTGATCTGAAGCACCGTCAGCCGGTCTTGCGGGCCGCTTCGGCGGGCAAGGCCTCGGCAGGACCGAACACATCCTCGAACGCGGATTTCAGCGCGAGATCAAGGTCGGCCATCGTCAGGGGAAGGCCGAGGTCGACGAGGCTGGTGACGCCGTGGCCCGAGACACCGCAAGGAACAATGCCGCCGAAATGGGCGAGGTCCGGCTCGACATTGATGGCGATGCCGTGGAAGCTCACCCAGCGACGCAGCCGGATGCCGATTGCCGCGATCTTGTCCTCGCCCAATGAGCCGTCCGGCAAAGCAGGGCGATCGGGCCGCACCACCCAGACGCCGACCCGGTCCTCGCGGCGCTCGCCGCGCACGTTGAAGGCGGCGAGCGTACCGATGATCCATTGTTCGAGCGCCGCGACGAAGGCGCGCACGTCCTCGCGCCGGCGCTTCAGGTCGAGCATGACATAGGCGACCCGCTGGCCGGGTCCGTGATAGGTGTATTCGCCGCCGCGTCCGGCCGCGAAGACCGGAAAGCGGTCAGGCTCGATCAGGTCCTCGATGCGGGCGCTGGTGCCTGCGGTATAGAGCGGCGGATGTTCGACCAGCCAGACCATTTCGCCGGCAGCTCCGCTGCGGATTGCGTCCGCACGCGCTTCCATGAAGGCCAGCGCATCAGGATAGGCGGTAAGGCCGGGCTCGACCAGCCATTCGACCGGCGCCGAACCGGGCAAGGGCAGGAACGACGTGGCGATCTGGCTGCGTTCTGTCATGGCATGTCGCTTTGCTTATGCATGTCGTGGTCCCAAAACCGCCTTGCACTTTTGGGCGACATGCCTTTGGCCTCCATATGGCGATATCGGGCGCAAACGTCCAGTTCCGGATGCTCGTTGCAATCCTGTGGAACGTTATGCCAATTGCCTGACATTATTGCTCGCGACGCACTTGTTTCGCCGGAAACGATTTGCTACACGCCGCGAGCCGGTCGGTTCCGGCTCCTACCACGTGCGGTCGTGGCGGAATTGGTAGACGCGCAGCGTTGAGGTCGCTGTGGGGCAACCCGTGGAAGTTCGAGTCTTCTCGACCGCACCATTGGCAAAATCGGTAAGTAGCTGATTTTAAAATAAAATAGGCGGCTTTGCCGCCTTTTTTATTGACAGTTTGGCCAGATTTGCACTACAAATTGCACTGCACGTTACATCATCGGCAATCATGCCGGGTGTTCGATATGGCCAAGAAAATACCGTCCTCTTCAAGCTCGCCAGACCCTGATCGATATCTAAAAAAACGCGCATCGAGATGGCATTACGTCCGACGTGTCCCGGCCCACGTCGCGGGCTTCGATCCGCGCGGAACAATCCAGGTTTCACTGAAAACCTCCTCCCACGAAGTCGCCCGCATCAAGCGCGATGCCTTCGAGAAGGCCGACGATCTCTATTGGTCGGGACTCGCCGACGGACATCAGGCCGAATCCGTCGTGTCCGCTTACAATGCCGCGAGAACCCGTGCCCTGGCCCTTGGTTTCGAATACCTGTCATCCGCGAACCTTGCCGCCAGCCGTTCGCTGGACGAGATCCTGCGACGCGTCGAAAAAGCGAAAGGCTCAGGCGGGCGAGAGGCGCCCGCACTTCTTGGCGCGCATGAGAGGCCGGCGCTTACCGTCCGGGAAGCCACGGAGTATTATTTCAACACTATGGCCGCCGACGAGGCGCGGGGCATGAGCGAATACCAATTCGCGTCCTGGAAAAAGGTGAAGAGATATGCGGCGGAAAGCTTCATATCGGTCGTCGACAACAAGCCACTTCTTGAGATCACACGGGCCGATGCCCAGAGGTATTACGAATTCTGGCTCGACCGCGTGAAAGGCTCCAAAGGCGGGAAGCGCATGTCCTCAAACACCGCAAATCGTAGTTTCGGCAATATGCGGAAACTGTTCAAAACCTACGTGAACTGGCTCGCGCTCGATATCCGGAACCCTTTTGACGGTCTGTCGTTTCGCAACCGCAAAAGCGACCGGCGTGTGGTTCCTCCGTTCGAAGCCGAGTGGATAAAGACCAAGTTCCTTGTGCCTGGCGCGTTTGGCCGTCTCAACGATGATGCCCGGCTCATTTTCCTCGCCTTGATCGAGACCGGCTGCCGGCCCTCCGAGATCTGCAATCTGAGACCAGAGAACATAAGGCTCAATCATCCGGTCCCCCATCTCGCCATCCGGTTTCAGCCGGACCGCCTGATCAAGACAGAGTCGAGCATTCGCGAAATTCCGCTTCTTGGTGTCTCGCTCGAAGCCATGAAGCGCGCGCCAAAGGGATTCCCTCGTTACAGTGACAAAGAGACCAACCTTTCGGCAACCCTCATGAAGGGCCTCAGATCGGCAAAGCTGTTGCCCTCTGAGGAGCACAGTGTCTATTCGATCCGCCATTCTTTCGAAAAGCGAATGCAGGAAGCGGGGCTGGATTACGATTTGAGGTGCCGGCTGATGGGACACGCCAATGACCGGCCGCAATACGGGGACGGCGGTTCGTTGGAATGGCGGCGCGATCAGCTCAAGAAAATCGTCCTACCCTTCGATCCTGCGATCCTTGCATAGGCGGACGACTAAATCCGACCCTTGGCAGCACGCAGGCGATCTGCCCGGGACGCCAATTGCTCTCGCTCGTGCTCCAGGCGCTCGAAAATCGGCCAATAGCTTTCGCCTTCTGGCCGTGTCTCGATCAAATGGGCAACATAGGCGAGGGCCTTTTCGACCCGTGGAAGAAAAAGGACTTTTGCATCACTGCGTTTCCGATCTCCCCAGCAGTCCTCCACCTGGTCACTGGTATGAGATTGAAAGCCGATGTCGACAGGCCGAGCGGCATCTGAGGCAAGGCGACCCTCATTCTCAACACGGTTTCTCCAACGGCGAGGGCCGCGGCGTTCGTTTGTTGCGGCTCCGGTAGGCTCGCTGTTTCGAGAATGATCTATTTCCAATTTGGGCATCGTGCAGTCCGCGAAATTTGACGTGCGGGCGCTGGCCTGCTCGCGGACAGGAGGATGCTTCGGCAAGGTGCTTGTTGGAAGTTTTCGATCTGACCGATCACACAAAAGGATGCTGCGGCGTAAGAACGGGCTGGGAAGTCCGAAAGGGTATGGTTTCTTCACGGTCGATGCCGAATTTACGGGGGCGGCGCGAAGATGAGCGGCATATTGCGCGATATTCGCTTGAGTTCGGTTCACGAGAGCCCGGCCGGCTTTGGCGGATGCGCCCAGATATGGGTATTTACGGCCATCTATTGGGTGCCGGCTGAGGCATAGGTAAGATTGCTATAGCTCACATTGTTCGCTATTATGAGTTATAGAAAGGCGCTCTATAGCTCATGGCATGGAATTGGGAGCAGGCCGACTGGCCGCATTTTACCTACGACAAGATGGCATTGGACCCGCTGGAAAGCGAGTTCCTATTGCGATCGGGCGAGTTCCTCGGCGTCTTTCGTCACGTCGGTTCCGAGGATCGCGATCAGATCCGCATCGAGCTTATCAGCGAAGAGGCTTTGAAGACATCCGCCATCGAAGGAGAATATCTCAACCGCGAGAGCCTGCAATCGTCCTTACGCCAGCAACTTGGGCTTGGAGCTGAAAACAGACGCATTCCGCCAGCGGAGCGAGGCGTCTCCGAAATGATGGCCGATGTGTACTTGCATTTTGCGGAACCGCTTTCTCATCGCACCCTCTACGCCTGGCACAAGATGGTGATGTCGGCCGAACGGCGCATTGAGACTATCGGCAATTACCGCCAGCATGCCGATCCGATGCAGATCGTCTCCAATCGGCTGGACAAGCCCAAAGTGCATTTCGAGGCGCCGCCCTCATCGCGCGTGAAGGCCGAAATGGATGCTTTTACCATCTGGTTCAACAATACTGCGCCCAAAGGCAAGGCTCCGCTTCCCGCGCTGACGCGCGCCGGTATCGCGCATCTCTATTTTGAGAGCATCCATCCGTTCGAAGACGGCAACGGCCGCATAGGGCGTGCCCTTTGCGAAAAGGCGCTGGCGCAAAATCTGGGCGAGCCGAGCCTAATCACGCTGGCCTATACAATCGAGCGTCATCGCAAGGCCTACTACGACAGCCTGGAAGCCAGCAACAAGAGCAACGCGATTACCGACTGGCTGCTCTACTTCGCCAACACGATCCTTGAAGCGCAGCGCGTAACGCTTGCTCGTGTCGAATTCTCCGTCGCCAAGGCCAAGTTCTACGAGCGCCATCGGGGTCAGTTCAACGAGCGCCAGGAGAAGGTGATCGATCGAATGTTCCGTGAAGGTATCGATGGCTTCAAGGGTGGTCTCAGCGCCGAGAATTACATCGCCGTCACCCAGGCGTCGCGCGCCACGGCGACAAGGGACCTGCAGGATCTGGTTGCCAAGGGTGCGCTGACAAGAGCTGGTGAACTCCGACACACACGTTACACGCTGAATATTCGCGACGATCGTGCGTGAATTCCATCAGCGAACCAAGGGACAGGCTGTTAAACAGCCGGTCTCAATATTGGTGAGTGGCGGGCTACCAAGCAGGAGGTCGTGAAATGGGTTACCCGCGATCGGAAGCCTAGGAAAAGAGATGGCGCTGCCATTCTCGCGGTCAGGTCACGGCTCAAGCCGGTAGACATCCATTGATATCTGAAAGCTCGCTTGTGGGGGCTATTTACGCCAGAAGGACCGATAGGCCCCTACCGCTGCCCCATCCGCGCGCCTTCCTTCGCCCACTTGCAGGCAATGGACTACCTACGCCGGGGATATGTCTGCCGAGGTCTCAGCGATCATCGGTACGCTCGACATCGTCTTCGGTGAAATCGACCGATAGCTGCGATCGGTCGGGATGGCATGTCCGAACCTGGCGCCTTCGGCTATGAATTCCGCCGCCGCATGAATTCCTCGGTGCCGGCCCCCGGCCGAAAACAGCGACATCGTTGCCTGCGAAACCGCTTGAGCGTCAGGACTGCCCTCCGCGAACCCATGCTCGCGGCAAACGCGATCGAAAAACCTGCTTCAGCAGTTTCATATCGTCCGCATAGGTAATGCCGCTGTCAGAAATGAAAGGGCCTTTCAAGGCTCCTCCCTTTGTCGGGGTGGAAGCACGTTCGTCGCTCACAGCCAGAAGCGTCCTTTGAATTTGCCGCCGATGGGGTGAATTTGCCGCCGATGGGGAGGCATAAGCGCCTTGTCAGGCCATGTTGTGTTCGGTCGAAGCTGAAGAACCCCCGGGGCTGCCATCCGGTCTTGACGCTGAAGGCCGACCTTCACATATTTTTTCGCAGGTCGTCGCCGCTTGTTGGGACGACCATCATCAACCACCGGAAATCGTTCAAGAATTGGAGGTTTCTATGAGCGAGAAAACATTCGAGAGCCCCGTATTCGTGAGAGCCGCGGAAGGTCTCATTCAGGAAATAGCCTGCCTTGAGGATGCCTTCGACTTCCTTGATGAATGGCCTTCGCACCGGCGTGGCGTGATCTACGAGACTGCGAAGCGGGCGTGCTGCCGGGCCTTCGACGGCAGTGTGCCGTTGAAAGTCGCCCGCGACGCGTTCGCTGGCTTTGCCCGTTCGGTGAAAATCCTCGAGGATGTCGCCACGGCGATACCTTGGATGGCCGGCGCGAAAACGGGCCAGACCGGCGGCTTTGCCGCCTGACCGTTCGGAGGGAGGAAAAGATGCTTTCCCAACCTTTCGAAAAGCCCGTTCGCGTTTGGGTCGGGCTTGGTTTTCCGCGGCAGCTCAACTCAGTTGTCGATGCATACCAGTTCGTCACGGATTGGTGTGGCAACAGTCCTGAGCAAAAGGCGGCGATCCGCGCCTGCAAAGCTGCGCTGGCCGGCGACATCGACGCAGAGACCGCGCGCGGTATTCTCGTGCAGTTCGCCAGGAAGAAGGACATCTTGGTAGAAGACGGAATGATCCCGCCAGTCAGAACCACACAGAAACCGTTGCATGTCTAATCAGCAATCGATCTCGGGGCGACGGCCATTTGGCCGCCGCCCCGCATCGCCAGCCGAAGCGCGCTCCAATCCGTGGCGCAGCACAGTCTTCGAGATCGATATCTATCCGCCTGGCATCCCAGCCAGGATCTTTCCGGGCGGACTAAGCAGACTGCCTTTCAAGCCTTGAACGGCTAAATCGCCTAACTAAATCCTAAGATGCCGGAGGCCCATCTCGGGACCGGCATGTCGAACGGATGCAAAAAGCGTCCGACGGCAACCTTATACCCATGTTGCTCAAAGGAGGATGTGGCTATGAGAAACACTTTCGACTTCACCCCCCTGTTCCGGTCGGGCGTTGGCTTCGACCGAATGTTGAACGCGCTTGAGGCCGCGAGCCGTGTAGAGACGGTCGACAACTGGCCTCCCTACGATATCGCCAAAAATGGCGAGGACGACTACCGCATCACCATGGCGGTGGCCGGCTTCTCGCAGGATGAGTTGGACATCACGCAGGAGCAGAACATACTCATGGTGTCCGGCCAGAAGGCGGCGGAGGACAATGCCGAATACCTGCATCACGGCATTGCCGAGAGGGCCTTCCGTAGGCGTTTCGAACTGGCCGATCATGTCACGGTCGTGAACGCCAGTCTGGTCAACGGTCTTCTGACGATCGATCTCAAGCGAGAGATTCCCGAAGAGATGAAGCCGCGCCGGATCGAGATCGGCAGCGCCAAGGCAAAGCCGAAAGCCGAGGCAAAGCAGATCGAGGCCAACAAGCAGGCCGCCTGACGCTGCCCGGTGACCCGACCGGGACAAGGCGCCGGACGGTGTGTCCGGCGCACCGGAAAGCCCATGAACGAACAGAAGGAGATGAACTATGAGTGTCCGTGATCTTATTCCCTGGAGCCGTGGCAATGGCGACCAGCTTCCGAGCGTCTTGCGCGACAGTGATCGCGACCCGTTCCTGTCCTTGCATCGTGAGGTTAACCGGCTGTTCGACGACGTGTTCCGTGGCTTCGATTCCAGCCTGCCGGCCTTTGGCAGGGCTTCTTCCTTCGGCGGCGGCGGCTGGCCGAGCGTCGAGATTTCCGACGGCGAGAAGGAGGTGAAGGTGACCGCCGAGGTACCCGGTCTGGATGAGAAGGACATCGAGGTCCTGCTCGACGACGGCGTGCTGACGCTGAAGGGCGAGAAGCGTTCCCAATCGGAGGACCAGAACAGGCAGTTCTCGGAGCGGTACTACGGCCGATTCGAGCGCCGTATCCCCCTCGGTTACGAGATCGAAGAGGATAAGATCGACGCCCGCTTCAAGAACGGTGTGCTGACGGTGATGCTGCCGAAGACCGCGAAAGCGCAGTCACAGGCCAAGCGCATCGAGATCAAGCACTGAGGCGATTATGCCGGCGGCTGGCCCTAGCCGCCGCCGGCACCGTCCTTAGCGGTCCGTTGCTCGATCGAATGGGCCGCGTTGCAGGCGACCGGCTTGAAGACCTGTGCCATCAGGCAGTCGGCATAGCGCGCGAACAGATAGCGCAGGGTAAGCGAGCGCGTCTGCACCTCCTCGAACTCACGCAGATCGGCGCGGAAGAAGGATCCACCCAGTTGCACTTCCGCCCGCGTTTAGGCCGGGAGATGGCCCTGGCTCACGAGGCCGCCGATGGCGCCGTCATGGCCGGATGGCCTACGACGGCCGGAAGTCTGTCGAGGCGGCGCACAAAATCTTTACGACTTGGGCTCGCAGAGTCGGGCTGATCGAGGATGTCCCCGTGGCGCCGCCTTGGAAGACGGGACCGAAGATCGGCGGCCTAGACCACTCATTGGAAGCTGGTGCTTGAATTCGCTGCGGCGGCCTCCGTACCGCCGCAGCACCGGTCGATAGCGGAAAGAGGCTCGGTACAGAGCTGCCGGAGAGCGACATGGTCTCTGGTCATCTGGAACCACGACGAAGAAATCAAGCTCAATGGCGAAGATCTGCTCATCATGAAGGAAAGCGACGTGATGGGCGTGATCAATCAGACCGCGACGGTGAAGAAGGCCGCCTGACCGGGGCTCCAGTCCAATCCAGTCAATGAAAGCTGCCTAATCAAGGAGTGATCCAATGGCTGCCAGGAAGTCAAATTCCATTCCGACGCCCGCGAGCGCATGCTGCGCGGCGTCAACATCCTCGCCGACGCGGTGAAGGTCACCCTCGGCCCCAAGGGCCGAAAGGTCGTTATCGACAAGTCGTTCGGCTCCCCGCGCATCACCAAGGACGGCGTCACCGTCGCCAAGGAGATCGAGCTCGAGGACAAGTTCGAGAACATGGGCGCGCAGATGGTGCG
>NZ_JAIUGW010000032.1:0-66463 GCF_020164795.1 Mesorhizobium sp. ES1-3 | reverse complement strand
ATCGCGTGCGCGAGCTGGTCGGCGCCGACGCCGAGGCGATGGTGATGGTCGAGCCGCTGCTTTCGATCCTCGGCTCCGTGCTCAAGGAGTTCGCCCGCCTGACCAAGCAGGTTCTCGACATCGTCCGCAAGGAGGAAGTCTGTCGGCGACTGATGAGCGCGCCCGGCGTCGGGCCGATCACCGCGCTCACCTTCCGCGCCACGATCGACCGGCCGGAGCGGTTCGGCTCCTCGCGGGCAGTGGGAGCGCATCTGGGCCTGACGCCAGCGCGATACCAGTCCGGTGAAACCGACATTCAGGGCAAGGTCAGCCGTTGCGGCGACGAACTCGCCCGCACCGCCCTCTACGAGGCAGCACATTCGCTACTCGTGCGCTCGAAGAAATGGTCGAGCTTGCGCGCCTGGGGCATGAACATCGCCAAACGTCGCGGCATGGCGCGCGCCCGCGTGGCGGTAGCCCGCAAGCTGGCCGTCATCCTGCATCGCATGTGGGCCGACGCAACCGAATTCCGCTTTGGAAAGGAAGCCGCCGGCCCCACATTGGCATTAAATAGGACAAGGAACAAAAACGAACACAGACAGTAGTTCGCCCGAGAAGAAGCGAGTGACCCGCGGGGCGACATGATCCGGAAAGAAGACGGGAAAAAGTTTGACCTCACCGACCCAATCAGAGAAGCCTGCTAGCTAGAGCGATGTGAGGAATGGTAACTGCCGCCATGCTGGCAAGATGTTTCTCAACCGTCTGCGTTATCGGGCCAGAGTTCACTCGTGTTGCGAGCGGCCGGCCTTCGTCATCGCATCGCCTGGGGGCGACATGCCCAACATAAGGTTCTGTGCCTTGTCAGTGGTGCGAGCCTCGCACCGATCTTTCTCTCATGATCGCTCGCGGCTCTTCCGTCAAAGACTACGTCGTCCAGTTATCAAGACAAGTTGATGGGCGAAGCGCTGAACGACCACCCCTCTATTACGTTACTCGTCCACCAGGGTTTTTGTCACTCGTTGAGCAGGACGGCGCCTTGGAACCGCTGTTTTTCTCGCCTGCGATTACGGAGTGGACCTTATGGACGTTGTGAATTTCGAGTGCGACCTGGCTGGAACAGGCGCATCCTTCCCGCATTTCTGGGAGCAGGCGGTCGGCTCGGACCACGCGCCGATGGCATTGCGCGCGGACTGGCAGGCGCAGTTACGGCGCTGCCATAAGGAACTGGGCTTTCGCCATGTCCGCTTCCATGGCCTGCTTTCCGATGACATGGGCACGCTCATCTGCCACAAGGACGAGCTCCTCTATTCGTTCTTCAACATCGACCAGATATTCGACTTTCTGATCGACATCGGCATGAAACCGTTCGTGGAGTTGAGCTTCATGCCATGGACATTCGCGTCCGGCGACGCGACGGTTTTCCGCTATCAGGGCAGGGTGACGCCGCCGAAGGACTACGGCGCCTGGGCGACGCTCATTCGAAAGCTGGCGCATCACTGGATCGAACGCTACGGCGCGGAAGCAGTGCGGAGCTGGTTCTTCGAGGTCTGGAACGAACCGAACCTCTCCGCCTTCTGGACCGGCACCCAGGAGGAATACTTCAAGCTCTACCGCTACAGCGCCGAAGCGCTAAAAGAGGTCGACACGGGTCTCAGGATCGGCGGGCCGGCGACCGCCAAGAACCAGTGGATTGAGGAATTCGTCGGCTTTTGCGAGAAAAACCGCTTGCCGCTCGATTTTGTCAGCACGCACCAATATCCGACCGACGTCGTCGAAGGCACTTCGCTGGGGCAGGAAGATGACCCAACCGACGAACATTTGTCGAAAAGCCGCCGCGGCATCATGCGCGAATGGGCCGAGCAGGTCCGCCGTCAGGCGAAGGGGAGGCCGGTCTATTACACGGAATGGAACACGTCCTCCAACCCGCGTGACCCGCTCCACGACCAGCCTTACGCAGCCGCTTTCGTGACCAGGACGGTTATGGAGGCTGCCGGCATTGTCGAGGGTTACAGCTTCTGGACCTTCACCGACATCTTCGCCGAGAACTACTTTCCCTCGAGACCGTTCCAGGGCGGCTTCGGCTTGTTCAACCTACAGGGCATCGCCAAGCCGACCTACCGCGCCTTCGAGTTGCTGCATCGCCTGGGAACGGAACGACTCCCGGTCGAGGGCAGCCATTCGACCGTCGACGCCTGGGCCGTGCGCGACGCGGATCGGCTCGCCATTGTTCTCACCAACCACACCTTGCCGCGCCAGCCGATCGCAGTCGAGAACGTCCATGTCCATCTCGAAAACGCCGGCGCCCCGCGTTCGGCAACCGTCGAACGCATCGATGAAGACCATGCCAACGCCAGAAAGTTGTGGCGCGAGATGGGAGAGCCGACATATCCGACGGCTGCCGACCTTAAGCGGCTCCATCGCGCGTCAGGGCTAAAAAAGGAGCCGCAATTCCTGGAAGTCGGATGCAAGCACCATTTCCTTCGACATCGAATTGCCTCCACACTCGGTTGCGGCGGTGACGGTCGAATTCGCGCCGGCAGACTGAGCGATGCAAGCCGCGGCGGAGCGGGAACCGCTGAGTGCAGAACTGCTAGCTACACTGCAGCGCAAGAGCTTCGATTATTTCCTTAACGAGGTGAACCCTTCCAATGGTCTCGTCGCCGACCGCACGCAGGACGGGTCGCCGGCTAGCATCGGCGCGGTCGGCCTGGCACTGGCGGCCTATCCTGTCGGCGTCGCCCGCGGCTTTATGACACGCAAACAAGCCTGTACGAGGACACTGTCGACGCTTCGCTTCTTCTGGAACAGCAGACAAGGCCCCGAACCGCACAGCACCGGCTATAAAGGGTTCTACTATCATTTCCTCGACATGGAGACCGGCCGGCGGGTTTGGCAGTGCGAACTCTCGACCATCGACACGGCCATTCTGCTCGCCGGCGCGCTGACCGCGGGCGCCTATTTTCGCGAGGAGAACGAGGAGGAGGAAGAGATACGGTCCCTGTCGGAGAAGCTTTATCGCCGCGCCGACTGGGACTGGGCAAGAAACGGTCATCCCACCGTGACCCATGGCTGGAGGCCAGAGCACAGCTTCGTCCGCCATCGCTGGAAAGGCTATGACCAGGCGCTGATCCTCTACGTGCTCGGCCTCGGTTCACCGACCCATCCTTTGCCGCCCGAAAGCTATGCCGCCTGGCTGTCCGGCTATGAGTGGAAGAACATCGACGGCCGTGAACTGATCTATGCGGGCCCGCTCTTCATCCACCAGCTTTCGCATGTCTGGATCGACTTTCGCGGCATCCAGGACGCCTTCGTGCGCGATCACGGCAGCGATTATTTCGAGAACTGCCGCCAGGCGACTTACGTGCAGCGTCAATACGCCATTCGTAATCCTCTCGAATTTGATGGCTATCATGAAAACAGCTGGGGGATCACCGCAAGCGATGGACCGGGTCGCAAGACACGCCGCATCGACGGGATAGTGCGCAAGTTCTACGGCTATCAAGCGCGGGGCGCGCCTTATGGTCGCGACGACGGCACCTTGTCGCCCTGGGCTACGGTCGCCTCACTGCCATTCGCGCCAGAGATCGTGTTGCCGGCGCTGCGCCATTTCCATGACATCGACCTCAAGGCAGACGCCCCCTATGGCGTCAAGGCAAGCTTTAACCCGACATTGGCGACACGCGATGGCCACCCTTCGGGATGGGTAGCGCCGGACCATCTCGGTCTGAGCCAGGGACCAATCGTGCTGATGATCGAGAATCAACGTTCCGATTTCCTGTGGGGGCTGATGCCGCAACTGCCCGCACATTGTTCGCGGCCTGCGTCGGGCGGGCTTTACAGGAGGCTGGGTATGAAGACGATCGTGACGACGCAATGCACTTGCCGATTTTGTCAGCACGCAGTCAAAGGTGCAGCTTGCCCAAAGCGATCTTGGCATTTTGCGCGAGCGGACAAAAAGCGCATGCAAAAGGACCTGCCGCTTTACCGGACCGCAGCACGTTCTCGTGATCGCGGTCGCAGTTGCACAACAAGCGTAGTGCCCCAGCTTACCCGAATGGCAGCTTGAAGAAGCTGAGGCCCATGGAGAGACGCTTGCATGAAGAGCAGCGACAGTTAGTGGCACGGCCTCGGCCGGTCCGAAGCCGCTTCGAGTTCGGTGGGCTGGTGCTACTGGGCGCGGGAATCCTGGCCGCATTGTGCGGCGCTCTTTTTCTTTGGTCGGGATTTTTCGACGTAGCCGCAACCAGCAAGCATCCCTGGCCGGTAGCGCTGCTTTTACATTACACCATGAAGCGCTCCGTCGCCTTTCAAGCGCCGCATCTCAAATCTCCCGATCTCGACGATCCCACGCTGATCCTACGCGGCGCCGCTCATTATGCGAGCGGCTGTGCGCCGTGCCATGGCGCGCCCGGCGAATTGGCGTCGCCCATCGCCCAGCAGATGACGCCGACACCGCCGGGGCTGTATTCCGCAGGACGCGATTTTAGCCCGAGCCAGTTGTTCTGGATCATCAAGCACGGCGTCAAGATGACGGCGATGCCGGCATGGCCGGCGCGGCAGCGCGACGGCGAGATCTGGGCCATGGTCGCCTTTGTCAAGCACCTGCCGGACTACAACACCGAAAGGTATGCCAGAATCACCGGCTGGAACGGCGGCACGAGTTTTCTTTCCGGGATGGCCCCCATCGCGCCCGGCGGCGCGTTCAATCCGGCCCCCTGCGGGCGTTGCCATGGCGTCGACGGGCGCGGGGGCGGCGGTGTTACACCAAACATAGCCGGCCTCGACGCAACACGCTTCGTGCAGGTAATGCGGGCCTATCGCGACGGCAGCAAACCCAGCGGCTTCATGCAGCCCGTCGCCGCAGCACTTGCGGAGGAGCAGATCGAGGAGGCGGCGCGCTATTACGCCGCCCTTCCGTCCAAGGCCTCATCGCCATGAAAGAGGGCGTCACCTTCCCGCTTGGCTTGTTCGAGCCCGCCGGCAGCGGCGCGCGCGCCATATCGCCGTTGCTGTGGGGGCTGGTCTGGCTCTCCATCCTGGTCGTCGTCTTTATCGGCGTCGCGGTGCTGGCTGGCATTGTCGTGCGAGGCCGCGGCAAGCGTGAACCGAACCTGGTCATCCCTCCACGCTCCGGCCGTGGCCTCTGGTGGATCTATGGCGGCGTCGGTATCTCCACGATCATCCTGATCGCATTCACCGGATGGACGGTCACGACCATGGCGGGCCTGACAAAGCCATCGGCCGTACCGTCATTAACCGTTGGCGTTTCGGCGCGCCAGTGGTGGTGGGGATTTCACTACGAGGCCGCCGACCCGACCAAGGCTTTCGACACCGCCAACGAGCTTCATATCCCGGTGGGGGAGCCGGTGCGCTTCAACCTGAGTTCGCCGGACGTCATTCACAGCTTTTGGGTGCCCGCGCTCGGAGGGAAGATGGACGTTATCCCCGGCCGCACCAACCAGATGTGGCTGGAGGCGGACAAGGCCGGCGTCTACCGCGGACAATGTTCGGAATATTGCGGGCGCGAACACGCCGAGATGGCTTTCTCGATCATCGCCGAACCAAAGGTTCAATTCGAAGCCTGGCGTGCCGCTCAACAGGCATCCGCGCCGATACCGGCGACCGCTGAACTGCAGGACGGCCTTGCCCATTTCGTCGACCGGTGTGGCAAGTGCCACAGCGTGCGCGGCACCAAGGCGAATGGAGCGAAAGGCCCGGATCTTACCCATCTCAAGAGCCGGGCGACCATCGCCGCCGGCGTGCTGGACAACAATCTGGGCAATCTGTCGGGTTGGATCGCGCACCCCCAAGGCCTCAAGCCAGGTGCGCTGATGCCCGATATCGCCATGTCTGGCCCCGAGTTCCAGTCGGTCCTTTCCTATGTCGAAACATTGAAATGAAGGACGCGTGAAATGAGCGTCAGCGAATATGAACGCGTCCCGGCCATCAGCAGTCTCGCGGACGATCCGGACCTTCCAGCGCGGCTCAGGGCGTTGTGGGAGACAAAACCCGGCCTTTATGGCTGGATTTCCTCGGTCGATCACAAGTCGATCGGCATCCGCTATCTGGTAACCTCCTTCGCCTTCCTGGTTTTGGGCGGGCTTGAGGCGCTGGTGATGCGAATCCAGCTGGCCCAGCCGGGCGAGCATGTGGTGACGCCGGAACAGTATGACCAGCTGTTCTCGATGCACGGCATCACCATGATTTTTCTTTACGCGCTCCCGGTGCTGTCGGGCTTTTCCAACTTTCTGTTTCCCCTCGTCCTGGGCGCGCGGGACATGGCGTTTCCCCGTCTCAACGCGTTCTCCTACTGGATCTATCTCGGCGCCGGTCTGTTCCTATATGCGAGCTTTCTCTTCGGCGCCGTTCCCGACGATGGCTGGTTCAACTATGCGCCGAACTCGCTGAAAGCGTTCAGCCCCGGCCCGAACATGGACTTTTATGCGCTGGGTATGATCTTCCTCGGCATCTCGACGACGGTTGGGGCCGCCAACTTCGTCGTCACCGTTCTCAGGATGCGGGCGCCGGGCATGTCCATCAACCGCCTGCCGATCCTGGTCTGGGGCACCACCACCGTATCAGCAGGTATCCTTCTGTCCATGCCGGCAGTGAGCCTGGCATTCTTTATGTTGTGGCTCGATCGGCAGTTCGGCACCCATTTTTTCAATGCTCAGGCCGGCGGCCTGCCGCTCCTGTGGCAACATCTGTTCTGGCTGTTCGCCCATCCTTGGGTCTACATCATCGTGCTGCCTGCCATGGGGCTGGTGTCGGATGCCTTGCCGATCCTTTGCCGTCGGCCCATCGTCGGCTACACGCTGGTGGCGCTGGCCACTGTGCTCACCATGGTGCTGGGCTTCGGCGTCTGGGTCCACCACATGTTCGCGACCGGCCTGCCGCTTGTCGCCTCCTCGTTCTTTTCGGGCGCGTCTTTGATCATCACCATCCCAAGCGCCGTTGCGACCTTTGCCTGGGTGGCGACGATCTGGACCGGGCGCCCGGTCTTCACCACCGCTTTTCTCTATTTCGCCAGCTTCATCGTGATGTTCGTCATCGGCGGTGTATCGGGCGTGGTAACGGCGGCCGTGCCGGCCGATCTGCAACTGACCGACACGTATTTCGTGGTCGCCCACATCCACTATGTCCTGATCGGCATCAATCTTTTCGGCGTTCTCGGCTCGCTCTATTTCTGGTTTCCCAAGATGAGCGGGCGCATGCTAGGCGAGCGCCTGGGACAGTGGAATTTCTGGATCACCTTCATCGGTTTCAATCTCGCCTTCCTGCCCATGCACCTGACCGGCCTCATGGGCATGCCGCGGCGCATCTATACTTACCCCGCGTCCATGGGCCTTGGAACTATCAACATTATCACGACAGTCGGTTCCTTCCTATTCGCCATTGGAATCCTTCTGCTGTTGATCAACATCTGGATCAGCCTACGCAATGGCAGTATCGCGCCTGCCAATCCGTGGAATGCACCGACACTGGAATGGTCGATACCGTCGCCGCCGCCGCCTTACAATTTTGCGCTGATTCCTGCCGTGGCCAGCCGGCATCCGCTGTGGGAAGACCGGTTGCAGACAGGTTCCGGCCGCTCAATGCTGGATCGCGGGCTTGTCCTCGATCACGGCAAGGAGGCCCTGGCAACGACTGTACTCGACGCCGAGCCGGACCTGATCCTCAAGATGCCGGAAGATTCGCCCTGGCCATTCGTTTTGACACTTGGCATCAGTGCGGCCTTTACCGCCATGCTGGTGCAATCGTGGTGGACGACGGGCGCCTCGATTATCGTCATCGCCATTTGCGTCGGTTTCTGGCTATGGCCGCGACAACGGCTGGTGCAAGTCGCGAGGATTGGCGATGGCTGATCTAAGCCTTCGACCAGGCGAGGAGCATATGCACATTGGGCCGCTGCCGGTGGGCAGCGCGGGCCGCAAGTCGTCCGGCTGGTTCGGCATGATTACGCTAATCGCGACCGAAGCCTCGCTTTTTCTCTATCTGCTGTTCAGCTATTTCTACTTCGCCATCTGGAGCAACGGCGCCTTCCTGCCCGATGCCCTTCCGAAGTTCGAACTGTCCGGCCCCGACACGATGATCTTGCTGTTAAGTAGCGTCGCCGTCTGGTGGGGCGAGAAAGGTGCACGCAAGGGCAGCCGCCTTCAATTGTCGCTGGGGCTGTTCGGCGGCATTGTGCTAGGCGCTGTCTTCGTCGGCGTGCAATTGCTCGAATGGGCGGGCAAGCCCTATCGCTTCAGCTCCAGCCCCTACAGTTCGCTTTATTTCACCATCACCGGCTTTCACCTTGCCCATGTCGTCGTTGGCATGCTGGTGCTGCTGGTTTTGCTGGTCTGGTCGCTGCTCGGCTATTTCGACGCCAAGCGCCACGCGCCCGTCGCTATCGGCGCGGTCTACTGGCATTTCGTCGATGCTGTCTGGCTCGCCGTTTTCTTCACCATCTACGTCACGCCGCATTTGGGGTAGGTCATGTCGAGAAGCACTCATAGCGACGGCCTCGACATCGGCCATCCGGCGCCGCAGCGGCATGATGCCCGTCCCGTCCTGCTGGTGTTTGCGCTGTTGGCGGCCCCCGCTGCGTGGACGGCCCAGCTCCTGTTCGCCTTCGCTTCGACCAGCTATATCTGTGCCGGGCCGACAGCCACCGCCGTTCCGGCCTGGCTGGCCCCCGCGGTCATCGGTCTGAATCTTGCCGCCCTGGCGATTGCCGCCAGCGCTCTGGTCGTCGCGCTGGCCCTGCTAAGACGAACCCTCGACGAACACCGGCAGCGCTCAGGCGGCGTCCTGGAGGTGGGGGAGGGGCGAACGCGGTTTCTTGCCGTGTGGGGCCTTTTCACCTCGCTCGCCTTTGTCGTCGCAACATTGGCCAATTCATTCTCGCTGCTCCTGGTGCCACTATGCAAAACCTGATGCCTTCTCGCTCGACACTAGGGGAACTTTTCGTTGCAGCCATTTTGATCTGCGGCGTTGTCGGTTGTTCCGAACCGGAGGCTGGGGGGCTTGCCGGTGATCCTCACAGCATCGGCGACCCGGCGAAGGGGCAGGCGCTGATCAAAAAACTCGGTTGCGGCTCCTGTCACGATATCCCGGGCATCATGGACGCGCATGGTATGGTCGGCCCTCCGCTCGGGCATATGGCTAGCCGCCAATACGTCGCCGGCCTGCTGCGCAATACGCCCGACAACATGGTGCATTGGCTGCGCTTCCCCCAAAGAGTGGTGCCCGGCAATGCCATGCCCGACCTCGGCATTTCGGATAGCGATGCCCACCAGATCGCTGCCTATCTGGCGACGCTGAAATGAGAAGGGCCAATACGCCCTTGGCTGCGGTGCCCGGCAGCCGTGCGGTTAGCTGGGCGAATGCCAGCCTGCTTGCCGGCGTGTCGGTACTGGCAGGCCTTTGGCTCGGACCGCTGGTGGCGTTGAGCCGCACGGCATTTTCTCCGCATATGCTGCTGCATCTGGGTGTCGTCATCGTCGCCGCGCCGCTGCTGGCGTTCGGCCTGGCGCTCCATAGGCCGCCGTTGGCGGCATTCGGCAATGCACTGTCATGGTGCCTCCTTGCCGTCTTGTTCGAGATGGTCGCGGTCTGGGGTTGGCACATCCCGCTGCTTCACGATGCAGCAGGGCGCAGTACGAGCCTTTTCGTCCTGGAACAGGCATCGTTTCTGTTCGCTGGCCTCTTCGTCTGGACCGTGGCGTTCGCCGCGCGGAACCGTGAGACGGCCCCGGCGGCGGCAATCGCCATGTTTCTTACCTTCACGCATATGACGATGTTCGGGCTGGTCCTGACGCTGGCGCCGATATTGCTCTACGATCCCGATCTCTGTCGCGGCGCATTTGGACTGGATCGGCTACAGGACCAGCATCTCGGGGGCGTGCTGATGGCGGTGGGAGGGGGCGTGCCTTACCTGATCGGCACCGTTTGGGCCCTATCGAATATGTTGGGGGAAAAAACGGCCGGTCACACGGGTCCTCGACCATCGCAATAACAGGGCGTGCCGGCCAACGATCAGGTCATCGTCATCACTGCCGGCCCGCGATCCGCAGGTGTGATGGCAGCGTCATTCGAGAACAACCGGACGGCGTCCGTCAGCACAAATCGTTCCATCCAAAGCGTGAATCTGGAGGGTTCTGTGTGGTCGCGGGCGCGATTGGGCGTGGCGGATGCGATGGAACCCGTCTGGAAAAGCGTGCAGCAGGAACCGCCGGATGAACTCGTCGGCGCTTAAGGTCATGAGCTTGTGCTTGGACTTGTCGTGATGGCGATAATCCTTCCAGCGGAAGCTGACCTTTCCCTGGTCCAGGGTCACGAGGCGGCTGTTGGCGATGGCGACGCGATGGGTGTAGCGGCCGAGATAGGCGAGAACCTGTTCGGGACCGCCGAACGGGAGCTTGGCGTAGATGACCCATTCGATCCGCTTCAGTCCAGCCAGTTGGGCGCAGAAAGTGGCAGGGTCGGCCAGGCTGGCGAGATCGCTGAAGAAGCGAAGCTGGCCGGCGTCGAAGGCGTCCTGCAGGCGCTCTAGGAATAGCCGCCTGAACAGGCGCGACAGAACCCGCACGGGCAGGAAAAATCCCGGCCGGCAGGCGATCCATCGCTGGTCCCCGGCCTTCGCTGTGGCAGGCTCGAGCGACAGGCCGCCGCCTGGCACGACGCAGTGGACATGCGGATGATGGTGGAGATTTTGACCCCAAGTATGAAGCACGGCGACCACGCCGATCTCGGCGCCCAGATGCCTGGGATCGGCCGCCGCCACTCTCAAGGCTTCGGATGCGGCCTTGAACAGGATCGCATAGACCGCCGCCTTGTTCTGGAAGGCGATCTCAGCGATCTGGGCCGGGACGGTGAAAACCACATGGAAGTATGGGACCGGCAGCAGCTCAGCCTGCCGCTCGGCCAGCCACTGGGTGCGGGTAAGGCCTTGGCACTTAGGGCAGTGTCGGTTGCGGCAGGAGTTATAGGCTCGCCGCACGAGACCGCAGTCGGTGCAGTGTTCGGCGTGACCGCCCAGGGCGGCGGTCCGACACGCCTCCACCGCGGCCATGACCCGGCGCTCGACACGCCCGAGATGGCCGGCATGGTCGCGGCGATAGTCTGCCCCGTGACGGTGGAATACATCCGCCACTTCCAGATCCGGGCGCATGGCGCGCGGCTCAACCGGATGGCGTGATCTCCATGTGGAGTTGGTCAAAAGGACTGGCGGTCCGGCCGATCACAGCCATTGAGACCTGGGCGTATAGTGTCGTCGTCGCCAGGCTGCGATGGCCCAGCAGCACCTGAATGATCCTGTCCGTGCCGGCTTCCAAAAGGTGGGTGGCGAAGCTGTGGCGAAGGGTGTGCACCGTCACCCGCTTCTCAACGCCCAGGAACTCGGAGGCTGCTCGACAGGCGATCCCCAAAGTCTGTGGGTGAATCGGGCCGCGGCCATCGCGCCGGGGAAACAGCCATCGCCCCGGCTTGGTCAACCGCCAATAGACGCGCAAAATCTCCAGCAGCTGCGGCGACAGCATCACATAGTGGTCCTTGCCGCCCTTGCCCTGCTCGATGCGAATGATCATCCGGCTGCTATCGATGTCCGTCACCTGCAGACGCGCCGCCTCCGCTGCGCGTAAGCCCACCGCATAGGTGGTCATCCGGAGCGAGCCAGTTCCTCGTCCCCTTCACGGCCTGCAGAAAGCCGACCACCTCATCGGCGCTCAGCACGACCGGCAACTTGCGCGGCGTCCGGGCGTAAGCGATCCGCTCAGGCAGATCAGATCGACCCAGCGTCACGCCGTAGAAGAAACGCAAGGCGCAAACCGTCTGGTTCAACGCGCCCCACGAGACCCTTCGGCCCACCAAGTGGGCCTGATAGGCGCGCACCTCTTCGTATCCCAGTTGATCGGGTGATCGTCCAAAAAATCGACTGAACTTCGCCACGTGATGCACGTAGGATCGCTGGGTCTCCGGTGACAAATTGCGGATCGTCAGATCTTCAATCATCCGCTGACGCAGAGGGCTTATCTGGGCCATCTGGGATTCTCCTGTCTGGAAGGTTGGCTCGACACCAAATCTTCTCAGACAGGGGCCTCCTTAGGCCACACCCGCGCATCAGCTACCGCGGCAGCGGTTTAGTTCAATCTGATTTGCAGCCAGATGGGAATCCCAACTCCTTAAATCGTCACTAGGACCTAGGGATAATCCTAGGAGTAGCCCAATGACGATGCCGCGGGTGGAGGTGATCACGTCGGTGGAGAGACGCCGGCGGTGGGCGCGTGAGGAGAAGGAGCGCCTGGTCGCGGCCTAGCTTGAGCCTGGCGTGTCAGTGTCGGAAGTGGCGCGATCGGCGGGCATTCACGTCAGCCAGCTCTCTCGATGGCGCGCAAGGACCTGTGCGATCGGGTGGATGCGGGTTCATCGCAATTGGTCCCAGTCGAGATCGTTCCTGCGGTTGCCATGCCGCCCGCCGTTGAGGCGCGCGATGCAGCGATAGGAAGGGATCACGATCGCCACCACGGTAAAGGCTGGGCAACCGAGTCCGGGATGACATCATTTAGCGATATCTGATGCGGTAAGGACCTCGCGCTTTTGAGCGACTTAGGAGAGCCGCGGTGGCGATTGCTGCGATTCCTACCGCGGCCCCAAGCACCGCCGCCCGTGCTTGGCTTGCGGACCAGACAGACAGCGACGGCGCCGCCTCCTGGCCGAATGAGCCGCGCGTGCGGTGAAGTTCCGGCACGCTCTCGAAGAGATTGTCATGCCTTCCGGGCGGCGCAGGCACATCGGTCTGCTGGATCGAGAAGCCTGTACGCGCCAGGTATCGGTCAACGACGGATGGAAAAATCATGCTGCCGATGATCGCTTTGATGGTGCTCGATCCGAGCCAGTATTCGGGACCCTTGTCTTGCGCAGCTTCCAAGATCGCCGCGGCAATCGCCTCCGGTTGGAAGACAGGTGCAACGGGGCGCGGAGTGCGTGGAACATGAATCCTCGCCCAATCAAACTGTGGAGAATTGACGGCGGGCAACTGCACCATCGTCACCCGGATATTGCTTCCGTCATGGAGTAGTTCGGTCCTGAGCGCATCAGTGAAGCCGCGTATGGCGTGCTTGGCTCCGCAATAGGCAGCCTGAAGGGGGATGCCACGATAGGCCAACGCAGAGCCCACCTGAAGGATGAGGCCGCTGTTGCGCGGCCGCATGCGGGCGAGCGCGGCCATTGTCCCGTAAACAAAGCCGAGATATGTGACCTCGGTTACGCGTCTGATCTCTTCGGGCGTCATCTCCGCCACAGGCGAGAATAAAGTCACCATCGCGTTGTTGATCCAGATGTCGACCGGCCCGAGTTCGGCCTCGATCGTGTCTATGGCCTTGAAAACGGCCTCGGGGTCAGCGACATCGGCCGGAATGGCAGTTATCTTTGTGCCGCCCCTCTCAATCTCGGCTCGCGTTTCCGCCAGGGACGCTGCTTCGCGTGCGATAAGAGCGACCGAGGCGCCCGCTTGTGCGAACCGTCGCGCCACAGCGCGGCCGACACCGGCTGATGCGCCGGTTACCACCACGACCTTCCCGTCGAAACCGCCCTTCTTCGAGTTGCGGGTGGGTCTCGTTTGCGAACGGGCCAACTTGGGGAGGAGCCATGTCATTGTGCGAATGCCATTGTTGAGAGGAGGGCGACGTGCGGGTCGCGCGAGTCAAGCCGCGTGTGCTGGACCACGACCGGCTGGGTTGAGACGATAATGCAGGCATAGTCCGTGTCGCGCGGAATGGGTTCGGGATCGGTGAGATCGTTGAAGCGGAGATGTCGCGTGCGGGAGGAAGGAACCCTAATCCGATAAGGACCCTTTGGATCTTGATCGGTGAAGTAGACTGTGATTTCGATTTCGGCATCGGCCTCGCCAGCGTTCAGAATACAGGCTGCCTCATGCGATACCAAGGCGCGTTCACCTTTGAGCCCGCCGCTGGGTATGTAGCCTTCGGGGATCGCCCACAGGCGAGAGCCGATCGTCGCCATGGTTCATTCCTCCGGCCTGATCAGCGCGAGGCCTGAGCTGGGATCGTGCCGCTTGTGCAAATGTGCAGGAGATTGCGTCAGTACGATTTCGAGGGTGGGGCGCACGTGCGCTTCGGCAAGATGACCCGCGAGCGCCATCCCGTCGGATCGGCCGAGCACGGTGTGAACATGAACTGTCCGGCTTCCGTCAGGTGCGAGAGCGACGTCGCCGTTCAGCGCCGCGACCTCGACCTGTTCGTCCACTGGAATTTTCTTGTAGTCCTTCTTCTGCCAGTCAAAATAGTTGAGAACAGCGTCACTGAAGGCCCCGATCGCGGAAAATTGAGCGGCGGACACATTTTCGCGATCGACGAAGTCCTGAAGACACGACATTACCTCGTCTCCTCTTTCCAGGATCAGCGCAAATGCTTTCTGGCCTGCAGAATCGGCTAGGAGCTTGCTTCGCAACGTTCCGACCTCCTGTTTGCACCCGAATGTTTCAGGTTTCGGTCCGTCAAAAGCCGGAACGCCGGAATGCGCGAAAATGTTCCACACGCGGCCGATGAGCGATTCAAGGCGGAACAGTTGGCTGCCCGAGCAGTTATGACTGAAAATCGCTGGCCCTAGACGCTCTCGGGCGATGGGAGCACTCTAGGACGCGCACGAACCTTCAGGAGACGCGACATGGCCGCAAGAACCGCTGCCGACGTTCTGGTCGATACCCTGATCGACTGGAAGGTCGATACGATATTCGGCATCCCAGGCGATGGTATCAACGGTGTTATCGAGGCGCTACGCAAGCGCCGGGACAAGATTCGGTTCATCCAGGTCCGACATGAGGAGGCGGCCGCCTTCGCGGCTTGCGGGTACGCCAAGTGGACAGGTCGGCTCGGGGTCTGCCTGGCCACCTCAGGGCCGGGCGGCATTCACCTGCTCAACGGACTTTATGATGCAAAGCTCGATCGGCAGCCTGTTCTCGCAATCACGGGGCTGCAATTCCACGACCTTCTGCACACCTACACGCAGCAGGATGTGGAATTGGACAAGTTGTACATGGATGTTGCCGTCTACAATGTACGCGTCATGGGGCCGCAACATGTCGAAAGTACAGTCGAGCTTGCCTGCCGCACTGCGCTTGCCTATCGAGGAGTGGCGCATGTCACGATCCCGGTGGACATCCAGTCCGAGCAACTTTCAGCCGCGGCGCCTTCGAAGCGGAATGTCCCCGGGCACGTCTCTGAGAGGATGGCCGTTTCGGCGCAGATGCCTGACGAGGAACAAATGGCGCGCGCAGCTTCCATTCTGAACTCGGGCAGGAGAACTGTCATTCTCGCCGGGCAAGGGGCAATTGGCGCGCGCGAGAAGCTTCCGGCCTTGGCCGAGCGGCTTGGTGCGCCAGTAGCGAAGCCGCTGCTGGGAAAGATGGCACTGCCTGACGACAGTCCTTATTCGGTCGGCGGCGTCGGAATGCTCGGCACGAGACCCGCGCAGGAGGCGCTCGAAAGCTGCGACACGCTCCTGATCGTGGGCAGCAGCTTTCCCTACATCGAATTCTACCCAAAGCCGGGAGACGCGCGCGCCGTCCAAATCGATCTCGACCCGAAATGCATTGGACTGCGCTATCCGGTTGAGGCGGGTCTCGTCGGAGACTCGAGCAAGGTGCTGGAGGCGCTGCTGCCGCGGCTCGATTTTCGCGAGGACCGCTCGTTCCTCGAGAAGGCGCAAAGCGACATGCACGAATGGAAAGAACTTACCAGTGATCGCGGGACGCGTCAGGACATGCCGATGAAACCGCAAGTCGTCGCCCATGAGCTGAACAAGCTCCTGCGCGACGACACGATTGTGACGACCGATTCCGGGACGATCACAACTTGGGCGGCGCGTCACATCGACATCCGCGGCGACATGAAATTCTCTTGCTCTGGCAATCTGGCTACTATGGCCTGCGGATTGCCTTATGCAGTCTCGGCCAGCGTCAGCCATCCGGGCCGGCAGGTTATCTGCTTCATCGGGGACGGTGGATTGACCATGTTGATGGGAGAACTGGCGACCTGCGTGAAATACAATCTCGACGTTAAAATCATCGTTATCAAGAACAACACGCTCGGCCAGATCAAATGGGAGCAGATGGTCTTCCTGGGAAATCCAGAATACGTCTGCGACTTGCAGCCGATCGACTTCGCAACCGTCGCCCGTGGCTTCGGACTGAAAAGCTATACCGTGGACGATCCGGCGAAATGCGCCGAGACGCTGCGGGAGGCGCTCGCCGAGCCAGGACCAGCCCTCGTTGAAGCGGTGGTCGATCCGCACGAGCCGCCGATGCCGCCAAAGATCAAGGCGAAGCAGGCCTTGCATCTGGCAGAGGCTCTCGCAAAGGGCACGCCGGCCAGGGAGAAGATCGCCACAACGATCGCCTCGGACACGGTGCGCGAACTCGTATGAGCCGGTCATGGAACGTTCGGATCCCATCATTGCCGATCTGACCGTCTCAGCATTCCGCATTCCGACGGACGCGCCAGAAGCGGACGGCACAGCCACGTGGGACGCCACCACGCTTGTCCTCGTCGAGGTCTCTGCGGGACGCTGTGTCGGCATGGGCTTTACTTATGCCGGCAAATCGGCGGCAGTCCTTGCCGCGGAAAAGCTGGCGCCGATCGTGAAGGGAGGCAATGCCTTCGATATCCCGCGGCATTGGCTGGCTATGGTTGGGGCCGTGCGCAATCTGGGCTGGCGCGGCGTAGCGGCCTCTGCGATTTCGGCGGTCGATACGGCACTGTGGGATCTCAAGGCGAAGCTTATGGGAGTGCCGCTGGCCCGCCTCCTCGGACCTGAGCGCGATAGCCTCGCGATTTATGGCAGCGGCGGTTTCACCTCCTATTCCGACGATAGATTGGCCGACCAACTGACCGCCTGGGTCGAGCAGGACGGCTGCAGGGCAGTGAAAATGAAGGTCGGGAGCGACCCGGCCCGCGACATGGACCGCGTGCGAGTCGCACGCGCCGCGATCGGCGATGCCGAACTCTATGTCGATGCCAACGGAGCGCTGAACCGAAAACAGGCGCTGCTCTTTGCCGACCGTTTCGCGGCGCTTGGCGTCACTTGGTTCGAAGAACCTGTGTCGAGCGACGATCTGGAAGGCCTGCGGCTCATGCGCGACCGGGCGCCCGCCGCAATGGATATCGCCGCCGGCGAATATGGCTATGAGCCTTTCTATTTCCGCCGCATGCTCGAGGCAGGCGCGGTGGATGTACTACAGGCGGACGCTACGCGCTGCTGCGGATTGACTGGCTTTCTCAGGGCCGCGGTGCTTGCGGACGCGTACGCGTTGCCGCTTTCGGCCCACACGGCGCCTGCGCTTCACCTTCATGCAGGTTGCGCGGCGCCACGCTTCAAGAACATAGAGTGGTTCCACGACCATGTGCGAATTGAGCAGATGCTGTTCGAAGGCTCCCCCGTTCCGCATGCGGGACAAATCCGCCCAGACTTGTCGCGTCCGGGCCTGGGCCTGACTTTCAAATCCAAGGACGCGGAGCGCTTCGCTATCTGAAGACCGCAAAAGGAGCGGCTGATGAGCCATCGTGTGGAAATTGATCGCCGCTCAACCGACACGAATGGGCGGCGCGTCGAACGTTCTTCGACGGGCCGTGTCTCCGCCGAATATGTCAGCATCTCCGAAGAAGACCGCCGTACGATCATGGATGGGCTGTCGCGCCGGATCGAAGGCGACGTACTGTTCGATGCGGGTAGCCGCGCGCTTTATGCAACGGATGCATCCAACTATCGGCAGGTTCCGATCGGCGTCGTCGTTCCGAAGAGCATTGACGACGTGTTGCACACCCTTGAGGTCTGCCGGAAGAACAGGATCCCGATCCTTGCACGCGGCGGCGGCACGAGCCTCGCTGGCGAGACCTGCAACGTTGCGGTCGTTATCGACTTTTCCAAACATCTCGATCACATCGTTTCAATCGACCCGGACGCAAAGCGCGCGACGGTCGAACCCGGCTGCATACTCGACGTGTTGCGCAAACAGGCCGAAAGGCACTCGCTCACATTCGGGCCTGACCCCGCTACACACGACCACAACACGCTCGGGGGAATGCTCGGCAACAATTCCTGCGGCGTCCATTCGGTGATGGCGGGACGCACTTCCGACAATGTGCGGTCCATGGAAATCGTGACCGGCGACGGGTTGCAGATGACCGTGGGGCCGACAGACAGCCAGGAGCTCGAGACCATTCTCGAACAAGGCGGACGGCGCGCTGAAATCTATCGCATGCTCGACGTCTTTCGGAAGAAGTATGGAGAGCTCATCGTCAGCCGCTATCCGAAGATCCCGCGCCGGGTCTCGGGGTATGAAAACCTGGACGAGTTGCTCCCCGAGAAAGGTTTCAACATCGCTCGCGCCCTGGTGGGCACGGAGGGGACCTGCGTCACGATACTCAATGCGACGCTCGACCTCGTCCACAGCCCGTCGGAGCGCGTGTTGGCAATCCTGGGCTTCGAGGACGTATTCGCCGCCGCGGATGCGGTCCCGGAAGTTCTCGCCTCAAAGCCCATCGGCCTCGAAGGAATCGACCATCTTCTGATCGAGTTCATACGCGAAAAGCACGTTCACCCCGAAGACGCCAGGCTGCTCCCCGAGGGGCGGGCTTGGCTCGTGGCGGAGATGGGCGCCGATAGGAAAGAGGAGGCCAATAGCGCCGCCCGCGATCTTGCGGAGCGGATGAAGAACGACATCTGCGGCGCCTCGATCATTATCGAGCAAAAGCAGCAGAAACGCATCTGGGAACTTCGCGAGGCTGCCCTGGCCGCGACGGCCCATGTCCCTGGAATGCCGGAATCATATCCGGGCTGGGAAGACAGCGCCGTGCCGCGCGAAAATCTGGGCGGGTATCTGCGCGAGCTAACGGCGCTCTTCGACAAGCATGGCTATAAGGCGTCCGTCTATGGGCACTTCGGTGACGGCCTCGTCCATTGCCGTGTTCCCTTCGATCTGCGCACCGAGCGAGGCGTCGCCGATTGGCAGCAGTTTCTCACAGAGGCAGCCGATCTCGTCGTGCGCTACGGTGGTTCGCTTTCCGGCGAACACGGCGATGGGCAGGCACGCGCGGCGTTGCTTGAGCGAATGTATGGGCCGCAAATGCTCGAGGCCTTTCGCGAATTCAAGGCCATCTGGGATCCGGACGGGCTGATGAACCCTGGCAAGGTGGTGGCGCCGTTCCCAACAGATGCAAACCTCAGGGTCGGTCCGCTCTACCAACCGCCGCAGGTGGTTGGCGTCTTCGCCTATGAGGAAGACGGCGGCAGTTTCACCAAGGCGACGCGGCGCTGCGTAGGTGTCGGCGCCTGCCGCCGCATCGACAGTGAAAAGAGCGTCATGTGCCCGAGCTACATGGCGACGCGCGAGGAGAAGTGGTCGACGCGAGGGCGGGCCCGGCTGCTTTTCGAAATGCTGCATGGCGGCGCCATAGAAGACCGCTGGGCGAGCGAAGCCGTGGAAGAATCGCTCGACTTCTGTCTCGCCTGCAAGGCGTGCAAGAAGGATTGCCCCGTCTCCGTCGACATGGCGACATACAAGGCGGAGTTCCGCCATCGCCATTACCGCAACCGAATGCGACCGAGAGCGGCCTACACGCTGGGTCAGATCCATCGCTGGTCGCGCCTGGCCGGATATGCTCCTTGGCTCGCCAACATCTTGACCCAAACCCCGGTCCTGTCTGCGGCCTCTAAGACTGTAGCCGGCATTGCGCAGCAGCGGCGCATTCCCCGCTACTCCAGTCCCAGCCTTTCGGCCTGGTTCTCGTCGCGATCCTCCGCGCGGCAGGAAGGCCGTCCGCGCGTGATACTCTGGCCGGATACGTTCACCAACCATTTCAGGGCCCCTACGGGCATCGACGCAGTCCAGGCACTTGAGATGCTCGGGTACCAAGTCGCGATGCCACAGCGATGGGTCTGCTGCGGGAGGCCATTGTACGACTGGGGACTGCTCGACGAGGCGAAGGCTCTATGGAGAAATACATTTGACGTCATGCGGAACGAAATTCGCGTCGGCACGCCGATTGTCTGCCTTGAGCCTTCTTGCGCGAGCGCCTTTCGGGACGAGTTGCCGAGTCTCTTCCGCGGGGACGAGCGCGCGCAGCAGTTGTCGCGAAGCACGTTGCTCTTGAGCGAGTTCCTCGACCGCGAGCAGGTGGACTTGCCGCGGCTGCCCGGTGAGAGGCGCGCCCTCGCCCAGTTGCATTGCCACCATCATTCGATCCTGGATACCAAGGCCGAGGAAAAGGTGCTCGACCGCCTGGGCGTCGACACGGAATTTCTTGCTTCGGGCTGTTGCGGCATGGCCGGACCGTTCGGTTTCGAAAGGGCCAAATACGATATCTCGATGGCTGCCGCGGAACGCGTCCTGTTCCCGCGAGTCAAGGGCGCTCCGGAAGACACGATCATCGTTGCCGACGGCTTCAGTTGCCGCGAACAGATCGAGCAGGGCACGGGACGCCGGACGAAACACCTGGCGCAGCTACTCAGGCAGGCGTTGTCGTCATAGGGAGCATGCGGAGCGATTTGGACAAGGCGACCGATGATCTTCAGCGCGACGGATTTCCGCCGATAGAGGACTATGCCATCATCGGCGATTGCCGCGCCGCCGCGCTTGTGTCACGAAGTGGCGCGATCGAATGGGCATGCCTGCCAAACATCGACAGCCCCTCTATCTTCGCCGCTCTTCTGGATCGCGAGCGAGGTGGCCATTTTAGCGTCCGACCCACCCGCTGCGTCAATGTCAGCCGCCGCTACCTGAAGGACACGAACGTTCTGGAAACAACGTTCGAATGCAGAGACGGCACATTGAAAGTGACAGACTTCTTCGCCGTCGGCCCGGAGGGTCTTGGGCGGCTGGAGCCGGAGCGCGAACTTATCCGCATCATCGACTGCATCGGAGGCAATCCGGAGATGGAGATTGCTGTCGCGCTACGTCCTGACTACGGGCGGGGCAGGGTCTCGATCGAAAGCCGCGATGCCGGTACGTGGGCGGTAGCGGCCAGGGGAATGTGCTTCTTCCTGCAGTCCGAGGTTCCCTTCGAGAATGACGGACAGGAATGCCTCGTCACCGCGTTCAGACTGCGCAAAGGCGATCGGCGCCGGCTTATCCTGTCGGTCGCGTCCCGCGGCCCTGCGATCCTGCCGGCATTTGGCGAATGCGACCCAAAGCTCGACCAGACGGTCGGCTGGTGGCGCGACTGGATCGAAGACTGCAACTACTGTGGACCGCACACCGATCTCGTTCGCCGAAGCATGCTGGTGCTGAAGCTGCTACAGTTCTCGCTGTCGGGAGCAGTGGTCGCTGCGCCCACAACTTCGCTTCCCGAGCGGATCGGCGGAAATCTCAACTGGGATTATCGATTTTGCTGGCTCCGTGACGCCTCCTTCACGCTGCGCGCTTTTCTCGATGCTGGGTTCAATACGGAAGGCATGGTCTTCTTCAACTGGATGATGAACGCAACTCGGCGGACGCAACCGGAACTCAAGACGCTCTATGACGTGTTCGGCCGCACGAACGCCAAGGAACACGAGCTCGGCCATCTGAGTGGCTATATGAATTCGTCCCCAGTTCGCATTGGAAACGCCGCGCAAGACCAGCTCCAGCTCGACGTCTACGGCGCCGTGGTTGGAGCCGCGGCCGATTCCATCGACCGCGGCAACTCCTTTTCACCACGCGAGATGCGTTTGCTGTTCAACATAGGCAAGTTGGTCAGCGGGATATGGCACGAGCCGGACAATGGCATCTGGGAAACGCGCGGAAATCGCAACCATCACGTCTATTCGAAGGTGATGTGCTGGTCGGTTCTGAACGACCTGGTAAACCTGTGCGACCAAGGTACGCTCAAGGTCGCGCGCGATGATATTGCAAAGCTTCGTGAACGGATTCGGCGGGAAATTCTGGAAAGGGGGTTCAATCGGGATCTCAACAGCTTTGTCGGCGCCTATGGCGAGACCTACGTCGATGCCACAGCCCTTCTCCTGCCACGCAGCAATTTTATTGATGCGAACGACCCGAGAATGAACGGCACGTGGAAGCGCATCGACAGGATGCTTTCTGCAGGTCCGTGGCTCTACCGGCATCAATATGGCCCTAGTGACAAGGCGGTACGAGATGAACCGAGGGAAGGCGCCTTCGGCATCTGCAGCTTCTGGGCCGTCGACTATCTTGTGCGGGCCGGCAGAATCGACGAGGCGCAAAACCGCTTCAATGCCCTCGCTGCCTGCGCCAACGACGTAGGGCTGTTCTCGGAGGAGTTCGACCCTAGGACCGGACAATTTCTCGGCAACATGCCTCAGGCTTTTACCCACACAGGTCTGGTTAATGCCGCACTCGCGATTCGGAACTTCCACGAAAGCGGGCGTGCCGACGCGGCCAAAACATCGGATGCGCAAGCGGCAAAGAAGCGGACGAAGGGATGAGGAGCAAATGATGCGACAATCCTGGCTCGAACTGTGCCTGTGGGGCGCACTGGCGACGGTTGTGATGACAACCGCGCTGGAGGGCGCGCAAATGACAGGCATAACGCGCATGAGCCTGCCGTTCTTGTTCGGAACGGCGCTCACGCGCAGCCGCCGTCGTGCCATGATCCTCGGCTATATCGCCTACACCTCCGGTGGACTTGCGTTCAGCTTCCTCTATGCCGTGGCGCTCCAGTATCTTGGACTGGCAACCTGGTGGTTCGGAACGATTGTCGGGTTCATCCACGGGCTGTTTCTGGTGACCGTGCTGTTGCCGAACATGCCCTATGTACATCCGCACATGCGTTCCGACTTCGACGGGCCATCGCCGTCACGCAAGGTTGAACCACCGGGCCCGTTCGGCCGCAATTATGGGAATCTTACCGCTCTGACGACGGTCGGCGGGCAGACGCTCTTCGGGCTCGTGTTGGGCGGGCTGCTCCAGTTGAGTTCCGGGTAGCTTCCCGAAATTTGCCACCTATCTGCCCACCACAGGGGCGCACTGCACGACCTGGTTCAGGAATTTCAACGTTCACCTGTTGCCTGCAGCAAGGCAGGCCGCCCCCCGGCGGATCCGAGCTTCCACTGCCTGCTCTCTTAGTCTTCGACCTTCACCGACACCTGCCCTGTCGCTTTCAGGATGTTCACCTTGGCTCCGCCGGCCGTCCGCTCGAATTCGAGATCGACGCTCCCGCCACCGACCCGCACCCCGCGAAGCTCAATATGGTTTGCAAAATGGGGGAGCCGAGGCCGCACGATCCGCAGATTCCCGAAGAAGGCGTCAGGTTCCAGGCCAAGGCAGGTGGTCAACATGAAAGGTACTGCCCCCGCCGCCCAGGCCTGCGGATGACAGGCCACGGGATAATGCACCGGCACCTGAAAATCCTCCCGTCGGAAGCCTGCTATCACCTCGGGCAGCCTGTGATGACGAAAGTGCATGGCTGCTTCGGCGATCGCTGTAAAGATCCGCAACGCCGCTTCATCCTGGCCGTAGTGCCGGCATCCGGCCGCCAGCAGCGCATTGTCGTGCGGCCAAACGGTTCCGAGATGGTATCCAACAGGATTATACCGCCGTTCCGAAGCCGACAGAGTACGCACGCCCCAGCCGCTGAACATGTCATCTCGCATCAAGCGTGCCGCCGACCTTTGGCCTTTGTCCTGGTCGGCAATACCCGTCCACAGCGCGTGTCCGGGATTTGAGGAAACGACGGCAGCCTGGCGGCCGTTTGCTTCCAGAGCGAGGACGAACGTACCCTGGTCCTCATACCAAAAGTCGCGATTGAATCGTGTTCGAAGCCTTTCGGCTTCATGGCGAAGCTGACTTGCTCGATCGGGCTCTCCTGTGCGCTCGCAAAGATCTGCGATCGCGCGTTTTGCGGCAAAGACGTAGCCCTGCACCTCAACAAGCGCTATCGGCGGCTTGGCGAGGCTGCCATCAGCCCTGACAATCGCATCGCCGGAATCCTTCCATCCTTGATTAACTAGCCCTTTGTTCGAGGTGCTTTGATATTCCAGGTACCCCTCGCCATTATGATCTCCGGCAGCTGCGATCCAGGCTAGGGCGCGCTCCACTGGCGCCCGCAATTCGCGGAACAGGCTGAGGTCGCCCGTCCAGGCTGCATGGCGCCCCAGAAGCAGCAGGAACAGCGGAGTTGCGTCCACTGCCCCGTAAAAGGGCGTATGTGGAATATCCCCGGCTCCAGCCAATTCGCCGACTCGGAGCTCATGAAGGATTCTGCCAGGCTGCTCATCACGCCACGGATCGATACACTGTCCTTGGTAGTCGGCGAGAAGGCGCAGTGTTTGTGCGGCGAACTCCGGCTGAAAGGCGAGCATTTCGAGCGCCACGATCAGGCTGTCACGTCCGAACAGGGCTACGAACCATGGCACGCCGGCGGCAAAATACTCCTTGTTGCCCAGATGCGATCGTAGCATCCCAAGATCATGCAGCGATCGATCGATAATGCTGTTGAGTAGGAGGCTGTCGCTAACCAGTCTCGTATGCTGCGCCAGCCATTGTTCCGGGCTGTCCTGGAAGCTTCGTGCAAGGTGAGTGATCGTGACAACCGGCTGTGGGTTTGAACGCTTGGCCTCTTCCCCTTCGGAGCGCTCCTGCAGTTCTATGGTTACCGACACGGCTCGTGTTTCACCTGGAGATACGCAGATCCGGAATTCGGCCGCAGTCTTATGGCTGATATCGGGTGCAGGCGAAAAGGCGATCGTCGCGGTTCTGCGGATGTGGTCAGCTCCATGGTAGACGAACCGGAGCTTGCAGTCGCGCCAGCAGGGCGAGTCGAATCTGCCGAGGCTGTCATGCACCAGCCCTCGAACATTGAAAACGTCTTCGAAGCCTGCTCGGAACTTTAAGGTCAGGGGAAAACTATGGACTTGGTGCCCAAAATTCTGGAAGGTGACGATCTCTTGGACGCTTGTTTGTTCGGCATCGAGAACCCGCTCCCACCGGATGCCGAGTTCCTCCTTGGGGATCAATTTTCCTTTCTCGAGGTGCAGGTCAGGGTTGGTTAACTCGAAGAGCGCCATATAGCCCTTTTGTGCAGTCGAGGCCAACACGGCGGGAGCGAGGCCAGCGAGCACCATCTCATACCCACCGAGAAAGCGGCAGTCGTGAAAATACAGTCCAAAACCGTGCTCACTTTCCAGCGGAACCTGTCCATCTGGCGCTATGACGTAATATAGATTGAGGTTTTTGACGGTCACCGCATTGGCGATGCTGCTCACCATAGCCGGCTGACCCTTGGTGAGTACACGCTGCTTCCGCTCGTGCTGTGCTTGAGGCGTCTTTCGCGCTCTCTCCTGATCACGCGACGACCGCTGCGAAGTCGGCAGTGCGCGCTCGCCGCGTTGTCCAGCCCCCTTGCTTCTTGCTCCTCCCTGTTGCGTCATAAGCGCTCTTCCCGTGCTGCCCTCGCTCAACAAACGCGACCTGCCGCTATTCGGACCGGGAGAAGTGTCGCTCTATTCGATCCTTTCGGGCGTCCGAGTCCCGAGCCGAACTCGGCAGAAGAACCTTGCCCCCGAAATCAAGGTGCGGTGTCTACTGCAACCATCGCACCGTCCAGTCCGCAAGGTCGAACACGAGCTCGAGCACCGCACGATCTGTCAGTCCAGAAGCTCGCCACCTGCACTGTCCTTCATCGTATTCGCGGCCGTCGCACTAGGCAGTGAACACTCTTCGGCTCGTATTTGTTCCAGCAATTGCCCGAACGTCGACGGACCGGCCATGCAGGAAGCCGCAAGATTGCGCGGAAGCTGGGCAGCGGACGCCTCGCCCGGCAGGTCGACCACTCCACTGTACATCGCTGAGTGAGACGATTTTCGCCGCAACTGCTGGAGCGCTTCAACCGGCGCAAGCGTGCCGTCACCGGCAAGTGGCATATGGACGAGACCTACATCAAAGTTCGCGGCCGTTGGATGTACCTATCTCGCGCAATCAACAGACCCGGTCGAGTTCTTCTTCAGCGAGAACCGTGACTCCGGCCGCCAAACGCTTCCTCCGAAAGGCGCTGGAGCGCCACGGCAGACCGGATCGCATCGTCATCGACGGCAGCCAGACCAATCACGAGGCGATTGTTTCCTGCGATGCTGAAAACCGCCTGCGGGGTCTATCGCGACGTTCACGGAAACCAATCCGCATCCCTAAGAGCAAGTACCTCAACAATCGGATCGAGCAGGATCATCGGCGCATCAAGCGCCGTCTCTGCTCCATGCTTGGCTTCAAGTCGATGGCAAGCGCCGAGGTCATTCTCCCCGGAATCGAAATGGTTCACATGATGCGCAAGCGACAGGCGAGGTTTGCCTACAATCCACGTCCCTCGATCGCCGAGCAGTTCGAAATCCTCGCCGGCTGATCATCTGCGCGACACGTCCCGTCGTGGCCAGAATCACAATTTGCGACAGAGCCATCTCACGCTCCGCCCATATAGATGTCCATGATTTGCCGGTCGTCGCGCACGTCGCGGGGCGTTCCCTCGAAACGCTTTTCGCCGGCCGCCAGGATGTAAAGCTTGTCTGCGATCGGCATCGCCTGGCGAATGTTCTGCTCCACCATCACTATTCCGATGCCGTGCGTGATGAGGGTGGTAATGCGTTCGAGCGTCTCGATCACCATGGCCGGCGATAATCCGGCGGAAGGCTCGTCGAGCAGAATGAAGCGCGGTTCCGAGACCAGTGCTCGAGCCAGCGCAAGCATTGCCTGCTCGCCGCCTGAAAGCGAACCGGCCGCAGTACGCCACCGTCGCGCCAAAGAGGGATATTGCTCGATCAGCGCCTCGATGCGCTGCTCGACCAGCCGGCGGTCTGCGATAGCGTAGCCGCCCATGCGCAAATTCTCGATCACCGTCAGGCGCGGAAATACGCCGCCGCCCTGCGGCATCAGCACCAGCCCCTGGCGTACCACCTCATGGACGGCAAGGTTGGACAGCGTCGCGTCACCCAGTCTCGCCGTGCCGCTCCACACCGGCAGCGCGCCGGCGACGGCCTTGAGTAGGGTCGACTTGCCGCAGCCGTTCGGCCCAAAGATGCAGGTGATTTTGCCGGCCTCCGCGCTCAGCGAGACGCCATGGATGATCTCCTGCTTGCCATAGCCGGTGACAATGTTTTCGGCGGTGAGCGTGGTGCTCATTGCAGCCGCCCCAGATAGGTCTGCATTACTTCCGAATCGCGAACGACGTCGTTGAAAGAGCCGCTGGTCACGACGCGGCCCGCATCCATGACTATGATGCGGTCGCACACATTGCGCACCATCTCCATGTCGTGCTCGATGACCAGGAAGGTAATGCCACGCTCGCGCAGCTGCGCGATCGCCTCCAGGATGATCTTACGGATATTGGGATGCACCCCCGCCGTCACCTCGTCGAGCAGGATGAGCGAGGCCTCGCGCATGATGACACGCCCGAACTCCAGCAGTTTCTGCTGGCCGCCCGAAAGGTCGGAGGCGCGATTGTCGGCGACATGCTCCAGTTTGAGCAGAGCCAGCGTTCCGGCCGCCCGCTCATGCGCTCCTGGCCAGTGGCCCTGGGCGGCGGCCGCCAGAAGGTTTTCGGTGACGCTCATATTGTCGAACATGGCCGGAATCTGGAAGGTACGGGCAAGCCCCAGCCGCGCGATCGCGTGAGCTTTTCGGCCGCCGATTTCGTGACCGTCGAAGCGGATCTGGCCACGATCCGGCGTCACCGCGCCCGATACGAGGCTGAACAGTGTCGACTTGCCCGACCCGTTAGGTCCGATCAGGCCGGCGATCTCGCGCCGACCGACGTCCAGGGAGACACCGTTGACGGCCTTGATGCCGCCGAAATGGCGGTAGAGTTCGCGCACGACGAGGATAGGGTCGCCGGCTCCAGCCGTTTTGCCCTCGGCCACGCTCAACTGGGCCCTCCTTGGCCGTCGCCGACAAGCTTGCCGACCGCCTTGTCCAGCTTGGCGCCGGACTTGGCCCCACGCCTCGAAAACAGGCCGGCGATGCCGTTCGGCATGAACAGCACCACCAGTACGATGGCCGCGCCCAATATCGCGATATAGAAGGCGGTGTCGCCCCAGTACATCCAGATCATGCGGTTGACGACGAACAGCCCCACACCGCCCATTGCCGGTCCCCACAGGCTGCCCAGCCCGCCCAGCAACACCATTACCACCATCTGGTCGGTGATGTCGCCGCCGAAGACGCTCTTCGGATTGATGAAGGTGACCCAGTAGGCGAAGATCGCGCCGAACACCGAAGCTGTGACGGCACTGAGTACGAAGGTCTGCAGCTTGACCAGCGAAGTGTTGATACCCATTGCCTCGGCCGCCGGCTCGTGGTCGCGTAGCGCCTTGACCTTCAGCCCGAAACGCGAGCGCTCGAACAGCGCCCAGGTGATGAGGTAGGTCAGCGCAGCAGCGCCGAACATGGCGAAGTAGAAGAAGCGCTCGTCGAGAAAAGGCGGCAGCCCAATTCCGCCGATGCCGCCAGTGAAGTCCATCACCGACGCGAACTGGATGAGCACCTCGGCGAAGGCCCAGGTGGCTATGGCGAAATAGGCGCCGCGCAGGCGCAGCGTCGGCGCGCCGATGACAATAGCAAACAGCGCTGTCACCACCATACCGGCCGGGACCGTCGCGAAGAAAGGCCAGGCGGGGTTGTCGCCCATCAGCAGCGCCGTCACATAGGCGCCGAGCCCGAAGAAAGCCGAATGGCCGAAATTGATATAGCCGGCATAGCCCCCGAGTATGTTCCAGGAGCAGGCCAGCCCGGCCCACATCAGCGCGCCGGTGGCAATGCGCAGCCAATAGTTGTTGACCAAGATCGGCAGGAGCGCCAGCACAACGATCACCGCGATCAGCAGGAGGAGGCCGGTCCAGCGTTGCTTCATTTCCGGCCTCACAAGCCGTGTCGCAGGATCCCGCGCGGGGACACGAGCAGGACGAGGAACAGCGTGGCGAAGATCGCCAGCAGCGAATAGCTCGATCCGACATAGGTCGCGACGAAGGCTTCGATAACGCCGAGCAGCAGGGCGGCGACAAGGGCACCGCCGACGGAGCCCAAGCCGGCAAGCACAGCCACGAAGAACGCGAACAGCGTATAGCGCAGGCCGACCTCCGGATTGACGGAAAAAATTGCCCCCATCAGCACGCCGGCCATGGCGGTGATGCCTGCGTAAAGCCCGTAGACATTGGCGCTGAGGCGGTGGATGTTGACGCCCATCAGCGCGGCGTTCTGCCGGTTTTCAGCCGTCGCTCGGATCGCCAACCCATAGCGGGTGCGGTAGAGGAACAGGAACAGGCTGCCGGCGATGGCGATCGCGAACACCGCCGCCGCCACGCGGATCAGCGGCACCGTCACCGGCCCGACGGCGAGGCTCTCGCCGCTCAACGCCGTCGGAACGCTGTGGGTATTGAAACCCCACGCGGTCAGCATGCCGCCGCGCAGCAGCGTGAACAGGCCGAACGTCAGCGCCAGCGCCATCAATTCCGGCCGCGCCGTGCGGCTGTTGCGGACATTGTAGAGGATCGGCCCAATCAGATAGCCGATGGTGCCGAACAGCACGAAGGCCACGGGGATCGCCAGGAATCCGTCGACGCCCAGTCCGGCGGCCATGTAGTAGCCGAGATAGCCACCCAGCACGACCCAGCCGCCCACGGCGAAGTCGATGACGTGCAGCACGCCGAAAGCGAGCTGGAATCCGATCGTAAAGGTGGCGATGACGCCGCCGATCAGAAGGCCGTTCAGCAAGGTCTGTAGGAAAAGATCCAAAGCGGGAACCATCCGTCAGTCAGGCAAACGAAAGGGCAAGGTGCCGCGGCAACGCGGCCGCACTCGATGGCATGGTCCGCCATTTTCCGAGCACGCGCAACCGTCGTAGTTCCGCCGGGCAGGGTGATGGCGACGAGGCTGCCCGCACCCTGTCCGAAACAGCCTATTTCCAGGCCGGCAGCGGGTAGGTGAGGTCTGCCGCCGCAGCCTCCTTTGGGCCCACCGCCACCGTCTTGCCGCCCTGAATCTGGATCAGCACCGGCACCGGCTGGACGTTGTCATGGTAGTGGTTGCCTTCCTTCTCGAACTTGATCGGCCCGTAGAAGGTCTGGATGTCTGTCTCGGCGATCGCATCCTTCAGCGCCACCCTGTCTTCGGCCGCGAGCGCCGGCTTCTTGCCGAGCCGCTTGACGGCATCGCCGAAAACGAGGCCGCTGGCCGCGCAGGCCGCTTCGGTATAGTCGGGCTCGTGCCCGGACTTCTTTTGCGCCATGTCGGCAAACTCCCTTGCGGTGCCGAAGACGTCGTCCTTGTAGGGAACCGATGGCAGCCACACGGAGACGCCGCAGGTGCCGTCGGCGTCCGCGGCGAGCGCCTGGGCGAAGGCCGGGTCGGTGACGCCGTAGTGCATTATCAGCGCCTTTGGCCGGAAGTTCAGCGACTTCGAGGTCTTGACGACGTTGATCAGCGGCTCCTCATGGCCGCCGACGGCGACGATGTCGGGATTGAGTGCTGCGATCTTAGAGATGACCGGGGTGAGGTCGCCCGAGGCCGGCACCAATTCGTAGGCGACGACTTCCAGCCCGGCCTCCTTGGCCCCGTCGCGAAAACCTTCGCCGGTCTCCTTCGAGAAAGGCTCGTTGACGCCGATCACCGCAATCGTCTTGGCTGTGGGGTTGGACAGTTTCGCCAGTACGGCCAGCGACTTACCCGCAGTGGTGTCCACGGCTGGGATGATGCCGAAGTTGAATTCCGGCTTGGCCTTCCAAACGTTCGGCGATTCCGCGGACCCAGAAATCATCGGCACCTGGTATTTCTGGCAGATCGGCTGCACAGCGATAGTCGAGCCGCTGGTGTAGGGGCCGAACAGCACGTCGACCTCATTCTGCACGATCAGACGCTCGGCGGCGTCGGCGCCGGTCGCCGGATTGCTCTGGTCGTCACCGTAGAACATGTCGACCTTGAAACGCTCGCCGGCGACCTCGACGCCGCCCTTGGCGTTGATGGCCTCCGCCCACAGATCGTACCCACGCTTGGTTAGGTTGCCGCCGAGGATGTTCTCGCCCGACAGTGAGGTGATAACGCCGGCCTTGAAGGTGGCGGCCTGCGCGCGTGCCGTTCGCACGAACGGCATCCCCAACGTACCGGCCGTGAAGACGACGGCGCTGCCACCGAGGAACCGACGGCGCGAAAGATCTTTGCTTTCCTTGGACATCGTTCAACTCCCTTTGCCCGATTATCAGATTGGAAACCGACGATATGCTTAGCATACCACCATATACCATTGTGCGGGCAAGGAAGATGCCCTGCGTCATCGGATGACAGCTTCGGCAGGTTCGACGTGCGGCTGAAGAGCCCGCGCTATTGCCTGCCGCGGATTGACCGCGCGAACTGTCCTGCAACGATCTCATTTCGAAACGGACTATCCAAACATGCGCAAGTTCCTGACCGCCATCAGCGAGTTCCAGGCCTACAGCGCTTCGAACAGTGCGAGCCTGATCAGTTACAGCGATCGCTGTCGGTCCGGTGAGCGCATCCCCTCGGCCTTTGTCGACGCCACCGTCAACGCCGTCATCTCCAAGCGTTTCGCCAAGAACATCAGATGCAGTGGAGTAGGATCGGCGCGTATCTTCTGCTGCAAACCCGCACGCAGACCTTGACGGCTCTCTGCGCTCAACTTTTCGGTATCCCGGCATGTCGAACGACATCACGGGGACAGAGAAGCCGCTCGCGCCGCAAGACCGCCCCACAAATCCTCATGCTCCCCTTGTTGTCGCTGCCAGGTGTTAAGGCAGACATTGATGGCATTTTGCTCGAATAGGGGCGAAGGCAGCATTCCGCACCATTATGCAATCCGTCAGCACCTGTTGGTAGATCTCCAGCGGGATGCCCGGTCGTGACCCATTCAATGTCGTGGCCGATGCCTGGTCCAACACGCAGATTGACGGACGAGGCCTTCAGTGAGACGAAACGAGGTGGGAAGAACGCGAACCTCCGCTCGCAGCCCTATCGTCGTCCCGGGTGTCGAGAGCAATGCAGTTATAAGAACGAAAAGGACGAGTACGAAATAACCGTCGTCTGACCTGCCGGCGGACCGTCACGAAACCGAGCGGTGCTCCGGAATTCATGTTCGTACACCTGCGAATGCGGAAGGGATCGATCAATCATCTGTCGCCATCAGAGGCGCCGCTCATGGCGTGTTCTCGTTCGAGGCGAGTCCGGAATATCGCTCTGTGTGGGCTTATTCGATGAGCATGTGCGCTTCTCGGGCCGCATCGACATGCGTCCCTGGCAACGTCAGCCGCTATGCCGCCATTCATGGCGTGGCGGCGGGCGCGTAGCGCCGCCAGATACATGCGGCTTCCCGCACTGCGGCAGTGCTTGGTAGGTACGTCGACTGCCTGATTAGCGTTGGAAAGGTTGATGATCTCGCCAGATATGCCGGTGGCCACGGGCACCGGCCTGGAAAACCACGCTTCATACATGGCGACGCCTCCATTGCGATGGCTACCCGGCATAGCGCTGCCGGGCGAAAATCCAGGACTGGCAATCAACCCTTGGTGTTGTCCTGAGCCACGCTGTTCGCCGGGATTGTGTCAATCGCGGCCTGGTCGCAGAGCGCTCCATCGCGGCGCCTTTTTCAGTTGATTACTTCCTTTCGGGAAGGTCATGTTGGTCACCGGGCATTGTCAGCTACCCTGCTCCCGAAAAGAAAAAGGCCAGTGCGAACAGCCCGTATACGCCCAACAGGAGAACACCCTCGAACCAGGTTGTCTCCCCATCACGCGCGATCGAGTTGACGATGAAAGCCGTGCCGGCAATCGCAAACAGGTGAAGCGGGTTCGAGAACACGAGCGTCATCGGATGTCCCAGGAACCACGACACGAGGACAAGCAGTGGCGCAAGGACGAGCGCCACCTGGATGGCGGAGCCGATGCATATCTGGAGCACGAGTCCCATCCGATTCTCGTGCGCAAACCAGGATGCCGCAAACAGATCGCCTGCGGTGCCGACCAGCGCAAGCATGATCACCCCGAGGAACATCGGCGAAAGGTGCAGCGTGCCGGCGGTTTCTTCGAGAACTGCCGAAATAAGTTCGGATTCAACTGCGATTGCAACGGTCGCGACGATCAGCACGGCCAGGGTGACGAAAAGGCTCCAAGTTGCCCCGCCCTCCGCTCGGTTAGCGGAGAAGACGTCCCTATGGGTGACCAGGGTGTAAACGAGGTTCGCGAGGTAGAGAGCCAGAAGAACGACAGACGCACCGAGGCTCACCTCTTCGTCGCTTACATTTGTCGTATGGCCCGACAGACGGCCGGTCATGTCGAATGCCGCGGGCAGCAGAAGGGCGATAACCACCAGAATAAGCAGGCTCGCTAGAAGCCCGGCGCGTTTCTGACCAAACTGCTGCCGGTCGCGCGTCGCGCCGCCGATAATGATCGCCAGGCCCAGTCCGAAGAGACTTGTTCCGAGGATCGAGCCTGTGATCTGGGCCTGCACCACTTCGATCTGGCCTCGCATCAACACAAACAAGGCGAGGACAAGTTCGGCAATGCTGCCGAAGCTGATCGTCAGGAGCCCGCCGATAGCCGGCCCAACGCGGCTAGCAAGCTGGTCGGTTGCCCGACGAACCCACTCGGCCAAAGCCGCGATGGCAACCGCGCTTGTGCCGAACACCACCAGAGCAGAGGCGCCGAACAAATATTCAAGCGCCAGTGAAAGCGGAACGAAAACAACCAGTGCACCAAAAATCATGTGATGGTTCCATTCAAAGCCGTCGGTCCATCTTCAGATCATTGGCTTGGGTGGCGGGTTAGCGGAGTGGTTGACGCAACTCGGACAGAAAACGGCTACGCCCCTTTTCCTGAAATGGCGTTGGGCCGATGGATCGGTGAACAGGCTCGCGATAGAGAGCCAACATCGCATCCGGGCCTGTTGATCCGATCGGGATCGAGCATCACTCCTTGCGTATGAGATTGCGGTCGTGGCTGACATTTGGCGCAAACTCGACTTCAAGCATGGCGTGCGCGATGTCGAAACGTTCGCTCAGCATCTGCTTGATCCGGTCCTTCAGCCTGTCAGCCGACTCCAGGTCCCGCTCCGAAACGGCGATATGGGCCTCCAGCGCCCGGCGTGTGTCATCTGGCCTCCAGACATGGACGTGATGCAGGTTCTCGACGCCTTCGATTGCCTCGATTTGGCCGACGAGGTCGTCGAAATCCAGGTCCGCTGGTACGCTTTCCATCAGAAGTGAGATCGCGTGGCGGATCTCCCGGGTTGCGTGGACGAAGATGTAGATCGAACGGCGGCCGTGATCACGGGATCGACCCAGACGATGTCGAAGACCAAGACGAGTATGCCGCCGATGATGACGCCCACGGTCGCCATCGTGTCGGCAGCCATGTGCAGGAAGGCGCTCTTCATGTTGAGGCTGCCGCTGTTCTTCGACAGCACCCAGGCGCAGGCCAGATTTCCCACGAAGGCGACGGCGCCGACGACGATCATCGTCCACCCGCCAATCTCCTGCGGGTTCATCAGGCGATCTGCGGCTTCATAGAGAAGATAAAGCGCAATGACGAACAGAGTGGTGAGGTTGATCAGCCCGCCGATCGTCTCGGCGCGCCCGTAGCCGAAGGTGCGCCGCCTGTCAGCGTAGCGCCTGGAAATCCGCCAGGCGACATAGGAGATGCCGATCGAGGCAGCGTCGCTGGCGTTGTGGGCGGCGTCGGCCACCAGCAACAGGCTGCCCGATAGAATGCCGCCAACGAGTTCGGCGATGGTGATGCAGAGATTGAGCACGAGCGCTACCAGGTAACGCCAACCCGAACCCTGCCTGCCTTCTCCGGATCGTGCATGTACCATTGACTGGTTCCTGCCCAACAAGTCGTCCTTCTAAGTGCGGCTGACCCGTTAAGCCGGCACAGGGCGGCGGGTTCCGATGATTGCGCTTCTCCGATTGGATCGACGTGGTGCGCTGAAGTCGCCAACCCTGAAGGACCTTACACCCTCCAGTAGTTTGAGGAGCAGGTTAGAAAAGCAACACGACGTTTTGAACGCCGCGGGCCGGTCATTGCGGAACCTTCGGTCCGCCAGCCTGTTTTCTAACGATCGCCTACTGATCGATCCCCTCCGAATAGGAAAGGAAATGATCATGAAACTCAAAATGCTCTCGATTGCAGTTCTCGCGACGACGCTTGCCGGCGGCGCCTTTGCGCAGACAGCGTCCGACCCAACTGTGACAAGTTCCTTTGAAGATACCACTCTGATGAGGCCCTTCTTCTCGGATGACACGATGCGAACCTTGCGCTCCGATGCAGAAATCCGCTCGGCATTCAACGCGATGTCGCCCTCGGCACAAAAGAGGCTGATCAAGGACTGCGACAATCCCAAGCAGCATCGGAATGCATATCACTACGGCCTGTGCGAAAAGATCAAGTAATGGCTACATAGAACACGCGTCGGGCACCTCCGCCCGCCGCGTGTTTGTGCGCGCCCTGAGCTCGGGCAGGGCGGCGAGGCCTCGCGTCGATCGCCGCTCCCTGTGCCTGAACCGGGGCTCAATCCTGCGACCGCTCAAGGACTTGCAGCGAGGGTTCGACGAGATCAAGGGATCGCGCCCTAATGGGCGGCGCCCAGAACCAACACCGCGACCTTGCGGGCCTTGCCGTTCGCTTCGAGCGCGAAGCCTGCCGCGCCGAAGCTGGACGAAAGCAGGCGCTGGCGCTTCTGCGAGTTCTTGAGGCAGTCTTACGCGAATGCATCCATGTCGGCCTCGGTGGGAGCGGCGCCGCAGCCGCCGCAGGCGCCCTCAATACGAGCTGCCGCCCGTGTTGTCCGGCCGGCAACGACGCGGAGAGGCCCTTGAGCTGGTCGAGCGAGTGCGGCTCGGAGAAGCTATCGGGGATGTGGCTTGCGCGGCGGCGGTCAACGGCGCGCTTTCGCTGAGGGGTGGGGAGCCGGCCTTCTTCAGCGCCGCATCGATGGGCGTGAGCACCACGGCGGATTGTTGCGGCGGAGCCACCTGGTGCATCTGTTCCGCACCGCGTAGAGCGTGCCCTTGGGGCCCGATGCGAAGCCGAAGCAGCTGATCCACCGGCCGGGGGCTTGGGGCAGGAAAGGAACCCGATGCTTGTCGAGGGGTTTCAAGCATCGGGTTCCGTTGATGTGCAACGGTCGCACCTCGCAAGAACCTACGAGATGGACATTGGTTCCGAGTAGGCACCGGTGGAGAATTTCGGCGGACAAGCGAGCCCGACGCAGGCGGGGGGCACCAAACGCCGGGCTCCATTGGCGCGCGGAGGACGCCGCACGTCGCAAGAACTACTGTGACGGTGATAGGTTCCGAGCAGGCAGCGGTCGCGAAACCCGACGCTTGCCGAAGGCGTTTCAAGCTCCGGGTTTGTTGCCAAGAGAGTGAGCGTCCACCGCACGTCGGAAGAACTCAGATTGCGATCGTACGGCCGATCTGGGCATCGTTGACGTTGGCATCGGTGATGTCGAGGACACACGAGGGCAGTCGCTATCGGGATCATAGACGACATGCACCCTCGTACCGCGGTACGGCTGTTCGAATTGGAACAGTCGCACGCCTTGCCGAACCCAGTTCCGGTCTTGCGCGACCAATGTCTAGAGCTTCCTGATCGTGGCTGGGCCAGCCTTCAGTTGCGCCACCAGCGCGGCATCGAAACCGTCCAGCGCCTTGACTTCGGCCCATCGTTTGAAGGGCCGGTTGTCGCACAATTGGCGGGCCAACCGAGCATCCATGCCAGGCAATGCCGCCAACTCGGTTTGCGAGGCCGAATTGATGTCGAGAACCTGGCCGGCGTGATGAGCTGTTGAATCGTGCTGCGTGGCGGCAGCGTTTCGGATCGTCTTCATCCTTGGCTCCCTGGGCCCTACTACGTCGGCGCCAGCACGTGGTCGCCACGATCATCAGTCGATCGCCGGTCCGGTTTTACATATGATCCATTCTGCAAACGTCCAGAGTTTTTGTTCAACCCGGTTATGCTTTCAGCACCGAGACTACTAGAGTCTAGGCCTGTTGCCCACGGCGAGATCGGTCGGCGAAGCGGCAGTTCGCCCGAAAGGCAAGCAGGGTCCAGCTTCTATCGCCCTTATGGAAAATTCCGATTGTGAGCTGCAAGGACTACCCGAGTTCCAATGGGATCAGCGGATCGCTAACCGACGCCTTCGCGCCGACGCTGGGGAAGCCACATTCCTGCGGGCTGGCCTCGACTCGCTCTGCGGTCAAGCATGGGTGAAGCCGCACCGTGACTGCGTCGCCGGCATGCGGCACGCGGCGGCAGAGGATTGCAAAGACACCCTGTCCCAGCTTGTTACCTAAATCGGAGAGCCCGCCTAAGCTCGCCGCCACCGGCGCAGAAGGATCAAAGCTTCCTACCGGCTTGTCCTTTCGCGGGTTTTGCCAAGGCAGGGCCGTCGTTGCAGAGTGCACTAAGTTATCGACCGCCTGCTCCACGACCCAGCCAGGATGATTTCCACCGAGATTTCTTGGGCCTTTACCCATTGACGAAGAGCGAAGCCGCTGCCTCCCGTTGTCGTATCCGCAAGCGCTACATCAATCTTCAGGTGAGACCCCGCTAGGGCTGTGGGCGCCTCCTCGCCGTTCGAGGCTTCATACACCTTGAAACCGCACTCGCGCAGATACTCGGCCAACGGATGTCGCCAGACAAGGTCATGGATCATTCCTTTCGGAAGGAGGCCCAGCAGTGAAGGGACAACAACCAAGGAGAGCCTGCTGGGCCTGACAGGCAGAGGGGGACCATTGCCTGTACGAAGTATACCGGACATCGCCGGAAACTATTCCAAAGCCGCCCAATTTTTTTGCGGATCACAGCTGTGTCGATTCTTCTCGGCGCGCCTGCTGAAGAGACCGGCGCGGAGATTAACGGCCCGAGAACTTCGAGCGTCGCGCACGGCATCGGGAGTGAATGGGTGCCGCCAGGCCCGACGATCAGGCCAGATGAGGCCACCCTCCACCGGAGGCTGCCGGCAAAACGAGGCTAATCTCTGCTAGCGGTAAGCGATTGACCGGAACTAGCAATCGGGTCGGACGGACCGGTGCGAAAACCTCATGTTGCCAGCAAAAGCGGGACAACTGCGAGCGCTACCAATGCGATCACGATAGCAGTGTTGAAAGTCTCTCTCATGCTTTCCTGTTCGAAGATGGAGTGGAGCCTGCTGACATGAGGGGGCGCTCTTATTCGATGTCGAACCATGAATGCCTTTCACCGATCCCGACCTTGACGAGGTCAGCAGCACCAAGCAGGGCTATTGGAAGGTTCTATTTGGCGACTGTATATTTCACAAACCCAAGGTAGCCAACCGCCCGAACAAGCGGTAGCCTTCTGTGGTCGTTAGTACATAAACACGGCGATCGGACGCTTGGAAGGGAACATCAGGCTTTCGCCCCCGGGAGGAAAAGCCCCATGTCCAAGCACAGCGAGCTTGAAGCAGCCAAGGAAAAGCACGTCAACTGGCTTGTGGACAGAACCGGCATCACCCACAGCCAAGCACGCGAGCTTATCGACTTGCTCGGGCTAGCCAATCTGCCGTCGCTAGTGCGCGAAGCAATCTTGCTGGCAAAAAAGTAGCATCATTGATGCCCTCGCGGACGCAGCCCTAAGCACCGGGTGTCAGGCAAATGCCGTGGCGGCGACCAAGATGATCCCGATAGCCGCCGAGGCCATGACGACGACCATAGCAATCTCGAACGGGCCGCCGCCGTTCCGTAAGTGTCCTGCCATTTTTGGCGCTCCCCAGTCGTTCCCGACCTATTGTTTCTCCCTTCCTAAGGGAAGACCAAAAGCGGCATACAGCGGAATCACCTATGTTAACGGCGAGTAAAAATGGCTGTCCGATCCACCTAAAGGGGTCAGAACACCTAGTATGTGCTCGAGGCAGACTCGACGGACTTCCGCAGGTCTCCCACCTCATCTGAGCTCACTGCGCTCGCGTTGTTGCCCAGGCGGTGCTGACGTAGGTAGCGACTGACGCGATCTGGCCATCCCAAAGTTTCCATCCGAATGACGGCATCGCCAATGAGTTCGGATTTCCGGGCATCGACGCAGCGTGCCCGCCGTTGAGGGTGATACGCAAAACAGATAGCGGCTGTTCGGACTGGACGACCGCGTGCCCTTTGAGCGACGGAAAGAGCCCTTTCACGCCGACGCCTCCTGGCTGATGGCAAGCAGAGCACTGGTCGCATAGATCGCCGACCGGCGCGAGCGACGTCCTGGTCTGAAGCCACCGAGCCTTGAGGAGCGGTAGGCGCGAGCGACTTCAGATCAGTTGCGATCGCCTGCAAATCTTCGTCACTCATTTTTGGATGTCGAATCCTTGATCACCTCGGCCATTGGCCATAGGCCGTGGTGCGGTCATTGCGGCCAGTCTTGAAAAACGGGCTATGTCCTCCGTGTCCCACGATCCAAGGCCCCACGCCGGTCAGCTGCCAGGCTAGGCGCGAACCAGTTCCGGATTTCCCCGCCCTGGTACCTTTCGGCCGTCTTGGCTGAGCCGAACGCGTTCTTGGGCGTGTGGCAGGCGCCGCAATGACCGAGCCTTCCACCAGGTATGCGCCGCGGTTCCATTCAGCCGACTGCCGTTTGTCAGGCTGGAACTCACCGGGCGTGAAGAACAGCTCGTTCCATCCCAGCATGGCAATCCGATGGTTCAGCGGCCATGTGAACTGATTTCGGGCGCGCCTTCGATCGGACGGGCTCGAGCGTACGCAGGTAAGCGCGAATGTCGTCAACATCTGCGCGTGACGCCTTGGTGAACCACGGGTAAGGAAATACGGGATAGAGCCGGCTGCCGTCCGCGGCTACACCCTCGTGCATGGCGCGGTAGAATTGCTCCTCCGTCCACGCGCCAATGCCCGTCTCGGGGTCGAGGGTGATGTTGGCTGAGTAGATGGTACCGAACCGAAGGGTGTCTCGATAGGCCTGTCGCCGGCAAACGGCTTGCCGCCGTCCGCCGTGTGGCAAGCGACGCAATCGCCGGCCGCCGCCAGGGATCGGCCACGCCTGCCTGGCGAAGTCACCTATCTGCGCGTGGGCGAGAGGGCCAGAAAAAACCAACCACCCGCCGAGCAGGGCGGTGCCTGCGGCCAGCGCGAGGAGCGTCTGCTTGTTCATGTCTGCACCAGAGGACCTGGGCGCTTGAGATACTGATTGCGAATAGCGTCCGCCGCCCAAAGCGCGCCCATGATGGCGTGCTTTGGCCCGGATAAGCCGGCTGGAAGCGCCGCTATTTGAAGGATCATCTCGTCTGTTCGAATGATGCCAGCCCGACGCTCATAATGCTACCCTGCCGTAAGCTGGCGACGGTACCAACTCGGTGGTGCCGCCACCAGCCAGGCCCGGCAATGACTCCCCCTCAACCCCGCCAGGCCTCTAATCTGGCCGACATGCTGAGTATCTCGTACATGTCAAAGGCCCCGGTGCAGACCAAAGCGCCGGGGCTTTCTCAGATAGCGTCCTTCAGAAAATTCCCATGACAACCAGGATGATCCCAATCGCCACAAGGGCCATGACGAGGATCATAGCTCTCGAAAGCGTGACCGAGATTGTCAGTCATTTGGCACCAGGCACATATGCCGGCCCGCTCGTCGTGTGACACAGGATTCCGCAGGCCGGGCCGTACCGCCTTTTGGAGGGCAAGAGCCGGTGAAGATTGAGCATGTTCCTAAGCGGATCTGTGCGCAATGGCATGTCCGAATGCGTACATAATTCCTATGATATCCAAAAGCAGCTTCACGACGCTCGGCCCCGTTCATCGGGATCTGCCAACGCCGAGACATCCTTGCTGGCAGGAGCGCGCTCTACGTATAGCCGCAAAAAGAAAATCCGGATGATCGCAGCCAAAGGGGTCGCAAGGGCTAAACCGTACACGCCAAACAACACCCCAAGCACAATTTGTCCGGAAAATAGCAAAGCGGGAGGCACGGAAACGGCTCGCCTTTGGATCATCGGCGTCAAGACGTAGCTCTCCAACGTCTGGACGGAGACATATATGGCGGCCGCCCCGATCAGCGCCCAGATGCCGAATGGCAAGCTGGCGACGACGATTATGGTACCCGCAAGCAGCGGGCCCAGGGTTGGTACAAAGGCAAGCAGGCCTGCTTGCAGGCCCAGAAGAGCAGCCGGACCGACCCCGATCAGCATCAATCCAAGCCAAACCAGCAGTCCGATCAAAGTCATCGTTATCAGTTGGCCCAGAATCCAGTGCCGCAGGGCTTGCCCCGATTCTTCCAATACCATCCGCCAGCAGTCTTGCCGGTCCGGCGGGGCAATCAGGAGAATGGCGTCACGGTAGACGAGTGGCTGGGCGGCCAAGAACAGTCCGAGGAACGCAATAATCATACCGTCGCCCAGCCCAGCCACCAAAGTCGCTATGGCGGTCCAGGCCGGCCCAAAGAGCCCGCCGACGTCAGGCAGCATGGACTTCAAGGTAGGCGTTGCGTCGCGCATCTGCGTCAGATCCCCTACGGTGTCCGGAGGAAATTTCAGTCCATGTTGCTTCAGCCAGGCCAAGCCGTTGTTGATCTGCTCGCGCACCGTGGCCGCCAGCTCGCTGCCTTGCGTGCCAATCGCGGTTCCGCCCCACGCAGTGCAGGCAGCGACAACAACAAAGATGATGCCACAGACGATGATCAGACGCACCCCGCGAGGCCAATTCACTGATTTCCCAAGCAAGAATGTGAGTGCATCGAGAAATGCCGCAAATACCACTCCAGCAAAGAGAAGCAGCAACGCCTCGCTCACGCGCCAAAGAAGAAAGAGCGTCGCCCCGGCAAAGGCGGCGCAAAAAACCGCATAGCGGATGAGTGCTTTTGGGTTGTCGCCACCTGGCACGTGTGCACCATCCCTTCGCTTAGCCGCGGTTGCGGATCGGCTTCAATGTCACTCCACCTGCGCCGAGCGCCAGGAGCTATTTCGCCCAGGCGAGATCTGCGAACCTCCACGAGACCGCCAGATCAAGGCGTGGCGAAGCCAGCAGAAAGCAATCAGGTGTGGCCAGGCCCTAATGGGCTGTGGAACGATGCGCTTCATGAATGGTTCCCCTCGCATCAGCCAGCTCGGAGGGTGCGATGCCGAAGCCTTGGTCCGCCGCGGCAAAGCTGCGGTCTTGGGTGCATGTCGTCGGTCAGGCCGCGACCGCATTCCAGACGCACAAGCTTTCTATCATCGCGTCCGGCGTAGCGTTCCGCGCCACCCTCGCGGTCTTCCCCGGCATCGCCGTGCTGGTCTGGGTCAGCAGCCAGTTCATAGGCGCGGACGAGTTACGGGCCGCAGTGACTACCGTCGCCTCCACGATGCCACAGAGTACGCAGGAAATCATCCGCACGGCCATGGACACCCAACTCGCGCACGACCCCGGCGCAGCCTCTTCCTTGGGCTTCCTTGGGCCGTTTTTCGCCCTCGCTCTGGCCGCCTGGAGCGCGAGCAGTGGCTTTAAGGCGATCTTGGTCGCACTCAACACAATCTTTGATCGTACGGAGAGCAGACATTTCCTGCGCCTGACAGTGATCACCTTTGCATTCACCGGCGGCGCACTCTTTCTGTCGCTGGTCGGCATCGCCTTGATCGTGGCAGGTCCTTTCGTGCTTTCGCTTGGCGGGAATTCGCAAGGTTGGCCTGTGCTGTTGACCTATTTCAGATGGCCCATCTTGGTCGCGCTCTCCACCGCTGGCGTCGGCACCCTCTACCGCTATGCGCCAAATCGTGAGGGCGAACGGGCGCCGCAGGTGACCTACGGTTCATTCGCAGCAGCGCTGGCCCTGACCGGCTGTTCCGCGCTGTTCTCACGCGTGCTTGCTCACGTCGCGAGCCTCTCGGTTACATATGGATCGCTGAGCACCGTGATTGCCTTCATGATCTGGCTCTGGCTATCAACGACGCTAGTGCTGGCCGGCGCAGAATTGGACGCGGCGCTCAAACACGGCAATGGGCAAAAGTCCAAGGAGCCGCAACAACAGTAGCGTGCATGCGCCTCTTGCCCACGAGGCATGGTGCTGTGCGAATCTTTGGCGAGACGCAAGCACGCTCTAAACCCAGACTACCCAGGTCCGTACCTCGGTACTGGTCGACGGGCATCTGCAACCTGGATGCGGCGATGCCCAAGGCGTCTTGAGTTCCAATGCGTCATTCATCGTCTCCGTCCCGGCCCATCGCAGTCGCTCAAGGGTCGCGGAACATTCTCACCTGGCTGGTGTTTCAGACGGGTGGGCACGAGTACTGCATGTCAGAAGTGCCTCATAGCAAAGCCGGTTCTCCTCCGAGTGTTTGGCGTAGCCACCCTGTTTGGACCGTTGCCCTGAGGATCTGGTTGCGACCGCACATTCCCCCGTCCCACCGCGGATCAGCAGTCATCGGTGTCGTTGCTGCTTTGCTTAGGCACGCCAACCAGAGGCGCCTTGGCGCTGGTTCGCAGAGCGCAATCCGGCGATGAGGACCGCTCGTCATCTGAGCGGTCCTGATCGCCGTGTCTACGAGATTGCAACGCTCGCGGCTTTGCGAGACAGGCTTAGATCTGCAGACATTTGGGTCGACGGCAGCCGATCCTTCCGGCCGATCGATGAGCCCCTGATGCCGCGGTCGGCATTCACCACAATGAAGGAAGAGGATCGGCTCGGATTGGGCGTCCAGCGTGATGGCGCGGCTTGGCTCGCCGAAGCGCGGCAGATGCTCGACTTCAATCTGAAGCGCCTGGCGCACAGAGCACGGTCAGGGAAGCTCGAAGGTGTTCGCCTTGAAGCCGGGACGTTGATCGTCGCACCGACCGCTGGCGAAGTTCCTGCCGCCGCCGAGGAACTGAATGCCGAGATCAGCGATACGTATCCAATGGTTGAGGTGCCGGATCTCCTGAGGGAAGTGCACGATCGGACTGGTTTTGCCGACCAATTCACGCATCCTAGGACACATTGTCGAGCAAGGTCGACTTATCCCAAGCCTTGTGTTGATTCAGGCAGCCATTCACCATTCGGCGTCATTTCGTTGACTGTCTCGGGTAGGTCCCGCGTAATCCTTCTGATTAGCTCCTCGCGCGAAAGACCCGTCTGCACCGACATGGACATCAGTGTACCTTCGTCCATCGCCGCTTCGACGAGCCTTGGCTCGATTGGTTGGTTTGGGCCGTTGCCAACCCACGAGTCGACTTTAGATCCTGCGCCCAGCTCCCTGAATCGGTCGAGGATCTGACCAAGGTCAGCCCTCGACACGCCATTAGTTATCTGAGCCAGAATTCTGCGTTGCGGATCGTTTGGGTTAAGATACCCCGCTCCCGGAATCAATTCACAGACTTTGTCGCGACTTCGGTATGCCAAAACGCCAAGCATCGCGATCGCCAGTCTTCCCAGATTTGCCATTTGCTCTCCTCCGCGGTTTGGCATGAGCGAGTCTTGGCGAATGCCGACGCGTTCGGGCTCGAATAACTGCCGGTCGGCTCGCCGCCGGAGAGGACGCGTCCTTCCGGCGCTTGGCTGCCGCCCTGCGTCGATCGAACCTCCTAACCGGCGCCTCCCGGGTTTGTTCCGCTTGTCGGAGTTTGTCGGTGAACGATGCAGGGGCGCCCGACTCGACGGGAAACTCTACCGGTCGAGAGATAGAGTCGGCCCAATCTGACCTATTTTCAGAACGATGGCGGATCGGTTGCCCTAGCTATCTGGGACGCTGGCTCGCGCACGAATTTCATTTTCGGCGGCACGGCCAACTGCCTGAACCGATCAGCCAGGCTGTCGAGAGCTTGACGCATGCCCACGCCCGCAGCCGCCGTCCCGTGTCCGCTGATGACCATCTGCGGCTTCAGTGCGGCCATGCGCTTCACCGATCTTTCCGCCGCATCCCAGTCGGGCGTGAAATAGCGTGGCGGACCGTGCATCTCGAGATCCTGAACGGCGACCTCATAGACCGACTCCTGACCCGTGGTCATGAAAGCGTCCCCCACGATCAGCGAGCGGTCTTCCTCCCGCCAGAGCGAGATATGCCCCGAGGCGTGTCCCGGCGTGTGCAGCCATTGCCATCCGGGCATCCCGGGGATCCATCCGTCGGCAGGCAAGGACACCAAGCGGTCGCCAAGATCGGATCGGGCCGCATGGAAAGAGCGGCGAAAGCAATGCCATCAGTCCAACCCCCCACAGGGGTCCGGTGGCGGATAGAACATGGTTCCGTCCAGATAACGCTCGAGCGGGTGTGCGAAGACAGGCACGTCCCACGTATTCGCAGGTCCAGAACCGTTCCCACATGGTCGAAATGGCCGTGAGTCAAGATGATCGCGGCCGGCCGCGTGTCAGTCCCAAAGCGCTTTCCGCGACCGCAAGGATGCTGCTCCGGGACGTCGGCAACCCTGTATCGAGCAGCACCCATTTGCGATCTCCGCTGCCCGGTGCGCCGAAGAACACGACATTGACGATTGCCAATCGCAAATAGCCCAGATCTGGTGCGATACTCCAAGCGCCGTCGCCACGATCCTTCCGCCTGGCGCGGTCGATATCGGAAAGTCGAATTTGAACGGTCATATGATCCCGTGCCTCTGTTGTTTGCGAGCATCCGGCCGAGCTGATCGATGCCGGTGGTACATCCCCGAACTTGGCTCCGGCCGCCTTGTTCCTGATTTGCCTTCGCCACTCAGCTACCGGACGGTGGACCACCGGAACAAAGACACAACCAATCGGTTCGGCACTACTCGGTCATGTAAGAATGAGGGGTATGCCGAACTGAGCAGGGGGATGCTGCTTGCCCGATCGGATGCGTTTTCGCCAAGGCAGTTCTCGCTCCGAACAATCCGGCCGAGTGCGAAGCCGACTGACCAAAGGAGACTTCGAATGAACGAGGCGGCACGCACGAAGGGCCAGGAGGTGGATGCTTCGGTTTCCGGTGCTTGGCGCTTTGCCAGTTTTTTCATGGCGGGCTTTGAATGCTCCTCGCATCGGCGCAAGGACGGCGTTCGCCTCGACCTTATTCGTGCGACCTCGCATAATTTGCATGCCCTGGGCGACTACCGCGGCTGCGCCGAACTCGGCCTTCGCACCATCCGCGACGGGTTGCGCTGGCACCTGATCGAAACCGCTCCCGGAACTTATGACTGGTCAAGTTGGGCGCCTATGGTCGAGGCAGCCCAAACGGCAGGTGTCCAGGTCATCTGGGACATCTTCCACTACGGATCCCCAGACCACGTCGATCAGGGGTCGCAGCATTTCATCGATGCCTATGCCTCATTTGCGGCCGAGGCCGTGAGGGTGCACCGCTCGATTACCGGAACATCGCCTCTGTTGTGTCCAATCAACGAGATCTCCTTCTTTGCCTGGGCTGTTGAGGTCAGCTATTTCCCGCGCGTGGGGCCGAACAAACGGGGATGGTTCAAGCGGCATCTCGTCAAGGCCGCCATCGCGGGTGTTCGTGCAATGCGGGAAGTCGACCCGGCATGCAGATTTGTCTGGGCCGAGCCGCTCATCCATATCGCGCCACGCGACCGGACCCGAGGCGAAAGGCGCCGGGCCGAAAACGCCCGATTGGGACAGTTCGAGGCTTACGACATGTTGCTGGGCCGCGTCGAACCTGAGTTGGGCGGGAGCGAAGATGTTGTCGACGCCGTTGGCCTGAATTTCTACCCGCACAATCAATGGTACATAAATGGGCCGACCATTCCGATGGGGCACCACGAGTACCGTGCTCTGTCGGAAATGTTGATGGAGGCCGCTCATCGATACGGCAAGCCGATGTTCATCGCCGAGACCGGGTCGGAGGGATCCGGCGGGCCGGCCTGGCTCCACTATGTCTGCGACGAGGTGCGTGCGGCGATGAGCCTCCAAGCGCCGATCGAGGGTATTTGCCTGTACCCGATAACCGCCTACCCCGGGTGGGATAATTCCCGACATGCGGAGGTGGGGCTGTTTTCGGTCATCCAGGCGGATGGCACGCGACGTCTGTGCCAGCCAATCGCGGACGAACTGGTCCGTCAGCAATATCTGTTCGCGCCGAATCTGACGCGCTGAAGGTGTGGCCGGCAACACCAAGGGGAGGGCGCCTGCCCGCCCCGCGGTGCTGGATGAGTTCTTTGCGGTTCCCCAGCCGCCTTTAGCCCTTATGTGCAGGGGAACTTATTGCCAAGTCCGCCAACGTCTTTCCCGGGCTTGCCCATTCCGGGACGCTTTTTTGGATGCGATCGAAAGTAGCCAGAGCCTGTCCGACCACCTGATCCATGTTGTAGTAGCGGTATGTTGCCAGGCGTCCGACAAACCACACGTCCGAACAGGTTGCGGAGAGTGCTTCATAGCGCTTGTACAGCGCTTCGTTTTCGGCCCGCGGCACCGGGTAGTACGGATCTCCGATATCCGTGGGGTATTCGTAGGTCAGGCTGGTCCGCGAGTTCTGCTGGCCGGTGAGATGTTTGTACTCCGTGATGCGAGTGTAGTCTTGCGTCTGCGGATAATTGACGACGGCAACCGGCTGAAACTGTTCGCAGTCCAGTGTAACGTGCTCGAAACGCAGCGAGCGATAGGGAAGATGCCCGAGCTGCCACCCGAAATATTCATCGATTGGTCCGGTATAGATCAGGCGCCTGAACGGAATCTTCTCACGAATTTCGCGGAAATCGGCATGCAGCATGATCTTGATGTTCGGGTGATCGAGCATGCGTTCGAACATCCTTGTGTATCCGCCGGCCGGCATTTTCTGGAAGCTGTCGCTGAAATAGCGGTCGTCATGGTTGGTCCTGGTCGGCACTCGTGCTGTCACAGATTTACTCAGTTGGCTGGGATCGACGCCCCATTGCTTCCTTGTGTAGCCACGGAAGAATTTTTCGTAGAGCTCGCGTCCGACGGTACTGACGACGACGTCCTCCGCCGTGCGAACATCCTCCACAGTCTCGCGTCGGGACGCAAAGAAATCCTCCAACTGTGCCGAGGTCAGGTCCAGACCGTAAAGGCGGTTGATCGTGTCGAGATTGATCGGGATCGGAACGAGCTTCCCGTCCACCGCCGCCAACACCCTGTGCTCGTATGACCGCCATTCGGTGAACTGCGACAGATACCCCACGATCGCCTGACTGTTCGTGTGAAAGATATGCGGACCATAGCGGTGGATGAGGATGCCGGCTTCGTTGTAGCAATCGTAGGCGTTGCCGCCGACATGGCCGCGGCGATCGACCAGCAGAACGCTCTCGTGACGCTGCGAGGCTATTCTTTCGGCAAGCACGCTGCCGGCAAAACCCGCCCCGACGACCAGCCAATCGAACATGGCTAAGCACTCCTGCGAAGAGGGACGACCTTTTTGCCTTGATAGGCGCGCTCAATGTGAGCTGCCATGGCGTTCCATGTTCGCTCCCACGAGGTGTCCGCAAGGTAGGCGTCGACTTGCTGCATAAGCATTTCACGCGGCCGTAAAAGAACGGAGCGCAGCTTGATTTCCAGATCATCGGGGTCGGCGATTTCCACCAGTCCAGCGGCGCCGTAGCTGCGCACCACGTCGACGATCGCCGTCGAGATCACCGGCAGGCCCGCCGCCAGGAACTCCGGCGTCTTGGTAGGGCTGATGAACCGGGTCGCTTCATTGAGTGCGAACGGCATCCAGCCCGCATCCCAATGGCGCAGGTAGTCGGGCAGATCGCGGTAACCTTTCCCGCCCAGCCAGTGAAGATTCTCGGCCTGGGGCAGGTCTGCGGGGTTGATCTTGACCACCGGGCCGAGCATGACGAAATGCACGTCCGGCATGGTCTCCGCCGCTTGAGCCACGAGATCGACATCCAGCCGCTCGTCGATTACGCCGAAATACCCTACCCTCGGGTGAGGGATTCCGGTCTGATCGGCTGGGTCCTTGCCCGGCTTCCTTGCCTTGTGAAAGTGGCTCACATCGATGCTGCTCGGGAAGGGATAGATCGCATGATGCAGATGACGTTTGTTCTCGAACAGGCTTAGGCCGCCTGTAAAAACGCGATCGGCGCGGCGCAGAAGTGCCTTTTCCAGTTGGCCGAGTTCGGGTGGTGCATTCTTGAACGCGGAGAGTTCGTCCATGCAGTCATAGACGCATACGTCCGGCACAAGGTATTCCGTGAAGCGAAGAGCCATTGGTGTGTAATACCAAGCGATAAGCCGGCTGTGCGGCATAGAAGCGATTGTCTGCTGAACAAATCTCCGCTGCACGGCATCTGCTTTCGCGGCGGACGTGCCGAGCGGGAGCACTGGTGTGACAATCAGAATGTTTGGCGAGGCCTCGCTTTTCCGCATCACCGGCTGCGGCAGTTCTTCGAAAAGGGGTTCCTCAAAGTAGACCACTCTCTGCTGCATGGACGCGAGAGTGAGGATATGCTGCGGTCTTTGATGAACGAAATTCCACCTTAAATGGGAGAAGCAAACCAGAAGATTTTGCCTGCCAGCATGTTTACTAGCGGTTGCCCTGCTCAAGGCTGCTTCCATTGAGATATTCCTTTTTATAGACGGTCGTTTATGTTGCGACTAACATTTGTTAATCGTGAATGACGAAGAATTAGACTTCGGTTTCAGCTCCTAACTTTCGTGCAGGTGAGTTGTTCCAAGTTGAAACAAACAGCCTCGGTCGCTGCTTTGGATGGGCGCTGGCTGCGCGGGGAAGAATGGCAGCCGGAGGGGACGGGCCATCGGAAGGCTCCCGATCAGGGTTTGCTGGTGGAGAACCGCCCTTGCCGTATTTGTGTTGAACTCGCTGGCTATAAAATATGCGGGACATCCAAATTGATTCGCCTGCATCGCTGGGGATCTAGGGCAAGGCAAATTCCGGGACTGAGATGAAGATCACCTTCGATACCAACGTGTTTCCGCTGTTTCATCCGCAGAGCGTGGATGACCTCAAGGACCCATGCCCCGTCTTCGATGGCAGGCTGTGGCATGTCTTCGGTTCAAGCGGGACGGTAACGACCGAGACGTGGAGAATCCTGCACGCGACGGCGCCCGACCTTTATGGGCCTTGGACCGAGCACGAAGCGATCGAGCTTCCCATTAACGGGACGGGGGTCGCGGCTCCGGGCGTCATCCACGAAAGTGGCGTCTTCCACATGTTCATCCAGACCGAGTTCATGAAATCCGGCGGCCGTTGCGAGCATGCGGTTTCCAACGACGGCTTCCATTGGGTGGTTCTCACCCCGGCCATTCTCGCCATCCCCGACACGGAGGAGGATGGCATCTACGATCCACACCCCGCGGTCATCGGCGGCAAGCGCTATCTCGCTTACTCTGCCATGCCAAAATTCAACAGGGTGCCGCAGCCCGACATCTATCTCGCACGCAGCCAGTCCGACTCGTGGTTCGGTCCCTGGAAGCGGATAGGCAAGATACTCGATCATGCTGATGTTCCTCATCACAATACGAGAGAGGATCCCGACTATGAATGGGGCATAGAGGGTGCGCAGCTGGTCGAGTTACCAGATGGCCGCGTGCTTCTGAACGCCACTTGCTTTCTCCCAAATGGCCTTCGTGGGAACCGTCAGCGCGTATTTTTCGCCATCGCCGATGACGTCGCCGGACCTTACGTGTCGATCGGCCCGGTGCTCGAACCAGGCCAGCCCGGAGAGAATGGTCATTCGACAGTGATGATAGAAGGCAGCCAACTTTCACTGTTCTACCAAAGCCGGGTTGCCGCGACCGATCACCGGTGGCGTTACGGCTTGGCCAGATGTGACGTCGCTCTGTTTTCCAAGGTTGCCTAATCCCGGGCCGACGGTCAGCGCCACCGCGTTCGACCGGCCGGCACGGCCCCGCGTCGTGGCAATTGAGCTCTGCTGACAGGGGGGCGATCCGCTGCCAGTTCTTTCGGAATTAAACGGCTGCCCGGGCGGAATGCGTCCAGGCTGAGGTTCGGCTAGCTGCAAACAAACAGTCGACCATGTATCACACCGACAGGAAATTGCAGTTCCCGGTTCGAGTCGAGGCGTCGAACACACTCTTTGCTCCCGCCTTACAGCAGGCCATCGACGGACTGCGCCGATGCTCTCGCCGCCCCGGCCAAGCCCTGGTGCGCAAATTGGGCAGATGTTCGACAGGAAGGCAGCCGAATGGGTAAAATCGCAGGCAGGAAGCGGCGGCGAAAGCCACCGCTTCCGCTTTGTCCCGTTCGCACTCGAGGGTGGCGGCCTCCCGTCAAGACGCCTCCGGCTGAAGAAGCCTGGCGAAGACATCGCGAATGAGCTGCGGCAGGACGTCGAACGAGTAGCCGACGTGCGTCACTCGAGCGGCGTGTGATAATGCGTCCCAAGGGATCGATGTTGATGGTCGGTATGTTGGCCAGTGCTCGCTGGAGAAGCCAGCGCACGCTGTCTTTCCGCGATGGCGTGCTGCGGGCGACGATGTCGAGGGAGGATTCATCTACTTGGCGATCGGCAGCTGTGCTGGAGAACTGGACCGAGGCCCCGCGGCAACGCCGCTCTTGCCTGCGGTGTCCGGACCAAGCTTCCCCTGCATCGCCCGTGAATCGCAAAAAGCTCTTCGTCAACGGAACATCGCAGGTTCCATGAAGTTGGGCAGCACGGAGGAACGTGCAATGAACAGTGTCATCTATCTTATCGGCCTCGTCGTTGTCGTGCTCGCGGTCCTCTCCTTCCTCGGTTTTCACTAGGTGATCCATGCAACGCAATGACGGCCAGGGCCGTAAACCCGCAGATTTCGACAAGGCGACAAGTGACGTTTCCGACAGGGTTGGCCGGGAAAAAGAGCGCGCGAGCGAGTTGCTTCACGATGCGCGCGACGAACTGACCCGCAAGACTGGCGGCTACGCAAAAGAAGCCACGCAGGTCATGTCGGACAAGGCAGAGGAAACGCAGCGCGACATCGGGTCGAGCTTGGCGGCGTTGGGCGGCGCGCTACGCGCGGCCAGCGATCACCTGGCCAACCATGATGAAAGGACAGCATCGAAATTTGCCTTGGAGGCCGCTGGCGGACTGGAGCGGCTTTCCTCCTCGTTGAAACAAAAACCGTTGGGGCAGGTGCTTGAGGATGTGCAGTCCTTCGGCCGGCAAAACCCCGGTGTCCTGCTCGCTGGCTCCGTATTGGCTGGATTGGCGCTTGGACGGTTCATCAAAGCCTCCCCACCGACAAGCCCCGAGGCATCTCGGAGTGCCTCGGGAGAAGCCAACTCGCAGACCGTTCGATCTGCTGATCGGTCGACAGACGGCTCCCGAGGATATGGCCGCCCCGATGACGATCTGGCCACGCAGCACGCGGAGCAAGACAGATGAACACGCAGGACAATCCCAGCCTCGCGACCCTGGTGACCGACTTGGCCCAAAACGTCACCACGCTGGTGCAAACCGAAGCCAGGCTTCTGCGGGCGGAGCTTTCAGAAAAGCTCACCAAGACGGGAGCTGGCGCCGCCGAGGTGCTGGGCGGAGCAATCTGCCTGCTCGCGGCTCTGATCGTGCTGCTGCAAGCACTGGTCATCGCATTGACTCGGGCAGGGCTGGGCGCCGGGTGGTCCTCACTGCTGGTCGGCGTGGTGGTAGCGATTCTTGGCGTTATCCTGCTGCGCACGGGGACGGCAAGCATGGCGCCTTCCGAACTTACTCCCGACCGGACGCAGGAACAGCTCAGGCGCGACGCGAATGTGATCAAGGAACAAGTGAGATGACCGAGAAATCCGCAGCCGAACTTGAACGCGAGGCGGAGGCCGCGCGCGCCAGGGTGGTGGAAACCGCCGAATCCATTCGAGGCAAGATGACACCGGGACAATTGCTGGATGAATTCACCGGGATCTTCTCCGGAGGAGAGAGTTCGGCCATGCTCAACAACCTGAGAACCCAGGTCCGGGACAATCCTTTGCCCGTGACCATGGTGGGCGCCGGCCTGGCTTGGCTGATGCTGGGCAGTGGTCCGTCGAACGGCAGCAACCGCCCGGCCAGTTATGCGACGCCTACACCGCCCAGTGGGCGCTACGAGGCGGAGGGCGGCGGCTTGGGCAGCACGCTCTCCGACGCTGCTGGATCGGTCTCGTCAGCCGCAAGCAGCGTTGGGAGCACCATATCGAGCGGGGCAAAGGGCATCGCGGAGGGACTGACGAGCAACGCCGCTGATGCAGGATCGGCGGCTGGCGACATGGCTGCGAAAGCCAGCCGCTCGGCGCATGAGCTATTGAATGATCAGCCCCTGGCCGTTGCGGCGGTCGGTCTCGCCATCGGCGCCGCGATAGGCGCCATGTTGCCCCATACCGCAATCGAGGATGAGCAACTGGGCGGATATCGCGAGAAGCTTCGCGACACCTCGGAGGGCATGCTCGAGCAAGGCCTCGATCAGGCCAAGCAAGTTGCCGCAGAGGCCTACGAGACGATCAAGCAGGAAGCTGGACGGCAGGACACACAAGCAGGCACGGTGGCCGACCAAATTGGAGATGTCGTCCAATCCGCGGCTGACTCGGCGGAGCGGTCCGTACGTGAACGGATTTCTCCGTCAGAGCAAAAATCCTAGGTGTTCTAGTTCCCACGTGGGAGCTGACGAACCATTTGGGTTGCAATCTATGCTGCCGCGGCAGAGCGCTTGAACACAATGGTGACTCGGGTGCCCGCGTCAGCGCTGGAAGTCACGTCGAACTCAGCCTTGGCGTTCTCTGTCAGCGATTGGGCGATGAGCGCGCCGAGCTTGCCCTGCTTGGGCCAGCTCTCGCCTTCCGGCAACCCGATGCCGTCATCGGCGACGACGACACGGCAGCCATCGTCGTTAACGACGCTGTGCAGGGTGATCGTGCCGCTGTCACGCCCGCGAAATGCATGTTTGAGCGCGTTGGTCAGCAGTTCGTTGACCACCAGGCCAGCAGGCATGGCAACGTTGACCGAAACCGGGTAGGTATCAACCTTCATGTCGAGGCGAATGCCCTCGACAGCATGCGACGCCATTACGGCGGACGCGATCTGGCTCAGATAGACGCCGAGATCGACTTCCTCCTTGTGCTCCTCGCCCGACAGCGTCTTATAAAGAATAGCCAGGGCGTCGACGCGGCCGGCCAGTCTTTCGAAGCGCTCGCGGTCCGGCTCGGTCGCATTGCGCGTTTCGAGGCGTATCAGGGCGGTAATCATCTGCAGATTGTTCTTCACCCGGTGCTGCAATTCCCGCAGTAGCGTGTCCTTCTCGCGGACGCGCTCTTCGATCGTCCGCGCACTTTCGGCCTCGCCATGGACCGAGACGTCGACCAGTGCGACCAGCCGGAAGCAGGCTTTGCCGCCGTCATCCTCAATTACGTTGGAATAGACGTCGACGATTGCAGGGTTGTCCTCGGCCCGCTCAAGCCGGAACGTACCGACGAAATCGGTCTCTTCGACCACCGCACCGGACAGCGCGCGGTCCTTCTGCTGGTGGAGGCCAATACCGGAAAGTGCCGCCCAATGCTTCTGGGCGAGCGCGGCCGCCTTCAGGCCGGAGAGCTTCTCGAACTCCGGATTGGCATAGACTACACGTTCCAGCCCACCGAGATCCGAAACGGCGATTGCAATCGGCACTTGGTCGAGAAACTTCTTGAACTGTTCACTTTCCAGCGCGCTGGCAAGGTCCGGCGTTTCCAGCAGCTGCCCGACCGTTTCCGCCATATCTGAATCCGATGTCATCTGCTGCGTCCAGAGTTTTCTAGACTGCACCAATATCAGTGAAGCGATGCGCGAGCTATCGCCAAAGCGGCACTTTCAGCGGCATCAGGAGTAGGCCGGTACCAGCCTGGTCTCGCGCAACGGCAGCGCCATGGTGAAATGCAGGCCATCGCGAAGATAGTTCAGCTTGATTCTGGCATTGCATTGCCGGCCACCGGATGCAGAAGATGTCCTGATTGCATCATTCGCAAAAACCCACTGCAACCATTAGTCTCTGCTAACGTTGCAGGCCAACTGACCAGGCGCCCCTATCACTGAAGGGCAAGGTGGAGGGGTTATTGTGGGGATTGATCGTAACGGCAGATATCCCTTCTCCGGACTGCAAAGTACCCTTTCGGTAGCACATCGGCGCACCGCGTTGCCGACCGTCGCGACGGTCGTAGTCACCGTGGCCGCTCTGTATTTCGGGCGCGAGGTTTTCCTGCCGATAGCGATTGCCCTGCTGTTGACCTTCGCACTCGCCCCGATGGTTTCCGCGCTAAAACGGGCCGGCGTGCCCAGGGTCGCGGCTGTCGTATTGAGCGTCCTTGGCGCCTTCGCAGCGCTGGCTCTGTTCAGCTTCATTGTCGCCTCGCAGGTCAACGAATTGGCGCACAATGTATCGCTTTATCAGGCAAACATTCTAACCAAGGTTCGCTTGCTGAAGGAAAGAGGCGTGGGGGGAGGGATCATTGCCAGGTTGAGCGATGTGGTCGAGCGTGTCGGCCAGGAGATTGATAGACAGGAACCTGCGCTGCCCTCAGCGGCAGACACGCCAAAGCGCGAACCGGTGCCAGTCGAAATCGTCGCGCGCGAAAGGCCGCTCGAGGTGCTCCAGAGCATCGTCGGCCCTTTGATCAGTCCCCTGGCATCTGCCGGTCTGATCATAGTCGTTGTCGTCTTCATGCTCTTAGAACGGGAAGATCTACGGGATCGTTTCATCCGGCTCGTGGGCTACGGCGACCTTCATCGAACGACTCAGGCGCTGCAGGATGCCGGAAGGCGAGTCGGTCGCTATCTGCTGATGCAGATGGTGGTCAACGTCGCCTATGCAGTGCCAATTGCAATTGGGCTCTGGATACTCGGCATCCCTAACGCCTTGCTCTGGGGCTTGCTAGCACTTGCACTTCGCTTCGTGCCCTATATCGGCCCGATCATCGGTGCTTCCCTACCTTTATTCCTAGCGCTCGCCGTGGCTCCCGGATGGTCGCTCCTGTTGTGGACAGCGGCGCTGTTCGTCGTGATGGAGCTGATCACCGGCAATGTCATAGAGCCTTGGCTTTACGGGTCGCGCACAGGCTTGTCGCCGCTGGCGATCATAGTCGCTGCAATCTTCTGGACCTGGTTATGGGGGCCACTCGGTCTGGTCCTGTCAACGCCCCTAACTGTCTGTCTAGTCGTGCTCGGTCGGCACGTTCCGCAGTTTGAGTTCCTCGACGTGCTGTTCGGCAACGAGCCGATGCTTGAACCCCACGCGCGGCTCTATCAGCGTCTGCTCGCCGGCGACCCAGAAGAGGCCACAGACCATGCTGAGGAGTTTCTTGAAGAGGGCTATCTGGTCGAGTTCTACGACAAAGTGGCCATTCCAGCCTTGCTGCTAGGCGAGCAGGATCGTGTTCGCGGCGTAATGGGCGAACCGCAAAGACGTCAGGTGGCGGCAAGCGCCCAGACTCTGGTGGCAAACTTGGTGGATAGCGCGCAGCAGGAGGCCAGCGAGGAAGAGGAACCGGCCTTGGCCGACGACGCCGAACCGAGCGACACCAAGGGCGGCGAGGATGAGATCGAACTGCCTGATGGGACCGATATCACCGTGCTGTGTGCAGGTGGGCGTGGCGAACTCGATGACGCTGCGGCCGCCATGCTGATGCAGGTGCTGGAAGTCCAGGGTGCGGAAGCATCAATGGCCAGCTTTGCCGATTTGGAGCCAAACGCTCTTCGCCGCCTCGAACTTGGCAGCTTCGACACCGTTGTCGTCAATTTCCTCAACCAGGATTCGGTCAAACACGCTCGCTTCCTTGTTCGTCGCCTGAAGCGCGCAAAGGCGGCGCTACGGGTAGGCGTGGTGTTGTGGTCCGGGCCAGGCAATGACGACAACGACGCATGCGAGAAGCTTGCCACTGGCATCAACGCCGATTTCGTTGCGGATGGCATGATCAGTGCTGTGCTTGGTGCGCTTTCCAAATCCGCGCCAGTCGGGCTCAAATCAACGGCAAAACGCCGTCGCCCTCCGCCTCGTCGGAAGAGGGCCCTCTCGGCCACTCCGACCGAGTGATCTCCACCATATTGCCATGACGCGGGCGATCTTTACCTGTCCATCAGGCCTCTGACTGTCGCAGAAGGGTGCTCAAGACCTGTCCATCAGCCACGGCGGCGGTGACCAGCCAAGCGTCTCTTCGCTTTTGCGTTATCACAGCAACGATATCGCTGCAAAGACGTTACACGCTGTGCCGTCTAAACCCGGACGTCAAAAACAAGGGACGGCCTCATGCGGAAAGTGTCAGATACGATTGCGCGCCTCGCGGCGATTCGCGCCCGGCAACCTTCTCCTCTCCCGGATTTCCGTTCCGACCGCCTCTTGAACCTCACCGGTTTCGGGTCCAACCCGGGCGCGTTGAACGCCAGGATCTACCTTCCAAAGGGTCTGCCAAAAGGTGCGCCGCTCGTCGTCGTGCTGCACGGCTGCACCCAGAACGCGGCTGCCTACGACCACCATTCCGGCTGGTCCCGCCTCGCCGACGAAGCCGGCTTCGCGCTGCTCTTTCCCGAGCAGCAACGCGCCAACAATCCTAACCTTTGTTTCAACTGGTTTCTCCCTGCCGATGTCAGGCGCGGTTCGGGCGAGGTGCTTTCGATCCGCCAGATGATCGAGACGATGGTGGTCATCCAAGGTCTCGACCGAAAACGCATCTTCATCACGGGTCTCTCGGCCGGAGGGGCAATGGCGGCGGCCATGCTCGCGACCTATCCGGACGTGTTCGCCGGCGGCGCGATCATTGCGGGGCTTCCCTACGGCAGCGCGACGACCATTCCGGAGGCGTTCGATCGCATGCGCGGCCATGGCGGCCGGTCGGATAAGGATCTGCAAGGCGCTCTCCGCAGCGCATCCGATCATCGAGGACCTTGGCCAAGGATATCGATCTGGCACGGGACCGCCGACCGCACGGTTGCGCATTCCAACGCGGAAGCAGTCGCGGCGCAGTGGCAAGGCGTTCATGGCCTCGAAAAGACACCTACAAGATCAGAGGTGTCAGGGCGGCATGCAAGGCGTCTTTGGCTCGACCCCGCAGGAGAAGTGGCCCTTGAGATAAATAGTATTGCCGGCATGGGCCACGGAACCCCGCTGGCCAATGACGGTTTCAGCGCGCCAGGGCCATTCATGCTCGATAGCGGCATCTCTTCCACACGGGAGACCGCTCGGTTCTGGGGGATCGTGGCAACGGAAAAGAGCGTGTCCACGAGATCGCGGCAGAAAGTGGTCGACGGTGAGAGGCTGCTAACCCGTACACCGTTGCCAGATATGGAGCAGTCTCCGGACCCAAATGCCGTCAAGCAGTTCCCGCGTCATACGAGGCCGGCTGCACCGGGGGTGATGACGATCATCGAGGACGCCCTCCGGGCTGCGGGATTGATGCGTTAGGCGCACGGCAATCGCAGGCTTAAGCCTGGAACCGAATTCGGGTCGGCAGCAGCGCGTAGCCGGCCCAAGCCAGCCACGCGATTGATCAAATCAGAAAAATTGCCGCCACGCGCTTAGCGGCGCCAGGCGAACGATTGGCGCACGGGTCAGCGACATTGCCGCTCAGCTTCCGAGGCCCTTTCAAACTGGATTGACCGATTGGAACATTGCTGCAATCGCTGTCCGGTCGCGCTGACAAGGCGGAGATGCCAAGGCTCGTGAAGGCAAGTCGCTTTGTCGCCACAGCGCGGGCTCGGTCGCCACTGGTCGTTTCGCCTTTCGAATGTCCACGAGCCCACGAACGTCCGCCAAGAATCCGTACCATTTCGGACTAAGTCGGCTGCTCTGTCATTTCTTAATGACTCAATATGCCGGCGGAGTCATGCTCTGCAATCAAATACACATCTGAAGGAAAAGGAAGCCATGTTGTTTCCTGGTCAAGTGGTCATGCCCGACGAACTGGAGATGCTCGCCCGCGTGTGCCGGACCGCCTGCAAAGAGGAGGCTGTTCCGCTTAACAGCCGCCAGGCACAGACACTCGCTTCCCATGTCCTCAAGCTTTTCTTGAACGGCCTTACGGGCGAGGAAGAGCTGCTAAGCGCCGAGCGAAACCGCATGAAAAGGCAAGCTCACGTCGACGCCTTGAAGCAGCCGCCTGCGCGCCAGGGCTCGTGTCCAACAGCGAGTCGCAGCGCGTCTCCTAGCCATTTTTAGATCGGTCCTGGCCGATTGTGGCTCTTTCCAGCATTGCGTCGGGTTCGGTCTCGGCGATACGCCGCGACGCCGCTGACGTCCTCACCAACGTCACCCGCTGATTGGCGGTCTCGCGCAGCCCGGCTTCCCGGTGTTCAATGAGGTGATGGTCATGACCCACGGGTCGTCAGTTTCCAAGCCAGCCTAATATTTGCTTCGCCAATTGCGGAACTTTTGGCAGGCCGCGACCTTCTCCATAGTCGACACCAGAGGAGGAACGAGTGGCCAATTTTGGAAGACTTGCGATCGCTATGCTGGGGGTCCTAGCCTATCAAAACCGCGGCATCGCAGAGATGATCCGTGGAGCGGGAGAGCGCGATTCAAACAATCCCCACGGTGGGATTCTGGACCAGGTCACCAAGGGGCGTTTCCGCCACCGCGCTCGGCGATATTCTCGACCGCTTCAGAAATGCAGGTGCAGGCTCGAAGGCGGACTCTTGGGTTGGCGCTGGGCCGAACGAGCCGATCAAGCCACACGAGGTGGAAACGGCTATAGACGCGCAGATCCTGGAAGCGCTTTCCAGGCAGACCGGCCTTTCGCGCGAGGAGCTAATTGCAAGGATCACCAGGGATCTGCCGGATGCCATTGACCGGAAGACCCCAAACGGCAACCTGCCAACTGATCACCAAACCAACGTCTCGGTCGAGCCGATGCTGCTCGACGTGGTGCCACAGACCTGGCGCGGGGTGCCGGCGCGATAGGACCAACTCATGAGGCATGTTCCCCATATTGTGCTGAGTTTGGTTGTCGGGATTATGCCCACATCACCGCTCGGTGCTCAGGGATGGCAAGCCTTCGGAATCAGGCACTTCGGCTTTGTGTTCGATGTTCCACCTGGGTTTGTGCTGACTCAGCATTCCGATCAAGGGGCGGCCTTCGAGGGCAAAAACAAGGCGTTTCTTGCCGTCTGGGGAGCGCAACTCGGCAATCCAAGTTTTCGCACCGAGATTGAACATCGCATGGCAGTGAATGAGAAGGACGGCTGGAAGTTGACTTATAAGCGAGTGACGCCGCAGTGGGCCAGCTATTCAGGACTGAAAGACGGCCAGATCCTGTATGTTCGCGCCAAAAAGGGGGGACCAATTCCCCCCTCAATAGACCCCTAATACTTCCGACGCAGAGGTCTCAGCGTCTTCGAACCAAGCGTAACAGGCGAGGCCAGCACTCCTGGAGCCGCTCCCACGACATGCAGCCTGCGTATGGTTTCCTGCCCGATAGTTCTAGGGGTGGCTACGGCTTGCCGGAGGGGCAGGATTATGATTGGCAGACGGACCCGTCGAATAATATTCCGGGGCCGTATAATGTGTTTCCGGCGGGACCAGGTCAGGGGCAGGTGCCCCGGTATCCGCCGGTTCCTGACGCGAGCTGGTTTCTCAGGTTCGCGTTCCCGGAGATCGAGCCGCTCGATCCCTGGGGGTATCAGCCGCAGCGGCCCAGACCGAGCATAGCCCGTTTTGGATCCAGAATTGCGGGTCACACCGTACCGCGCCATATTTGCCATAACTTTCACCGGGTTGCAAAGTCTGCGGCGACCGCGCTGCATTGTTTACGGTCAGTTATAGCCGCGACGAAAAAATCCCCTACGATCCGATTGTCATTCGCATGGTAAGATCGCTAAGGGCCGATGGTTGTTAACCATGGCAGCATACGACCCGGCTAGATCGCGCAGCTTGCAGCCCTGCTCGTAGGGCACCTCATCGACTTATAGTCGGCTCTGTCCGCACGGGAGCATCCGCCACGCGCTCGTGTGCTCGGGACGAGGAGACACACGCCGTAGTCTGTAGCGTCGCGGGAACTGCTTGCCAGAGACTATCGGCTTGCGACGGATGCCGCCCGAAGGCCGGAATCCAGATTTGCCGAGCTGGAACCTTTTTCGATTGCATCTCTGAAACCGGACAGGGACATGCCATGTTTAAGGCGTCTGGCCGGACATCCGCTAACCCTAGATCGCCGGACGGGCGATTGGAACGCGCGGCGGGATCGTGGAGGGAAGGCGCCCACGTCCGGCCCGGTCGCTGACGGCCATCTTAAAGCTGCCGTCAAGCCGCGTGTCCTGGCGAGATCGCGACAATAGAGGACCTGCCGACATTGACCATCGGCTTGGTGCGCACCGGAGGCCCAGGCACCGGCGCGCATAGAGCGGCATTGGCGCGAACAGAACCTGAGCTAGACTAGTGCCATTGCCTTGGTCTAGAGCCGCCCCATCCGGTCCACATGCAAAAGAGCAGGTAGCAATAAGTGCGCGCATCGACGCCAATGTCCGCAGTTGAGGTCAAGCGATAGGAGACGCTGGCTGTTCAATCGGTCCGCCTTGCCGATCGCCTCGGGAGAGTCGGCGTGGAAGTACTCCGAGGATTCGCTCTGAATAAAGATCGCGTCCGGCCGCGCCTGCAGGATCGCTCGCATAGCCACCACATTGGCCTTCACGATGTGCTTGAGGGCGGTGACGAAGGCAGTGTCGGTGCTCAGTTGCTCGTTCCACCATCCCCAGCGGGCGGAAAAGGTGGCGCAGATGAACATCTCATTGACCGGCGCATAGAGCTGGATCCACGGAAAGCGGGTTGCGCAGTCGTGAGCGTAGCGTTCGAATAGCCGCGGAAAGTCCGGGTTCTGAAATTGCCGACCCAGTGGGCGCGCCAGACGCAGGTCAACGTCCCGCCCACTCCGCAGTTCCGGCATTGACAATGCCTGCCGCCCGCTAGCAACGCGAAGCATCGCTGCTTGTTCTGGGGTTGTCATAGTTAATTGCGAATTGATAATGCCTCGATGGGCTGTTGCTGAGGTAAGCTTAGGCTGATCCGCCGGGAAGGGCGCTTCGAGGCGCGAACGTGTGGAGGAAGTTCGTTGTTGGGCATTCCATAGAGAAGTGGACGATTTGATGCGGAACCTTACGCCAGCTTTGGCAGCATTTGCCCTGGTTGCATGCCAATCCGCCCAAGAAGTGCACCAACCCGCCGCTGCGGGGCATGCCGCGCCCGCCTTCATTGCTCCCCAACCCGCCTTGAGTGCTGCCGCGGTGCCAGCCGGCTCGGCAGCAGGGGATCAGTCGCTCACGATAGTCCCTCCTGGGAAGGACGTCCCTCCAAGGTACGCTGCATTTACGGGCACTTGGATTGGGCAATTGCAGGGAACATCCGAAGGCAGGCTCGATGTTCAATCCGTTTCGGCCAACGGGAAGGTCACGGTCAACTACGCATGGGGAATTCTGGGCGACAACAATCCGGGAGAGGCCGCGGGCACGGGAAAAATCCTCGGGACCACGTTGAAGCTCGGGCGCCTTCCGAACGGCTCGGACGTCAGCTTCCTGATGCTGCCCGATGGGACCTTGGCAGCAACTTACACTCTCGCGGGCCAGAGCTACCAGGGCGTGTTTGCCAGGCAATGATCGACAGGCATTCGGCCGCCGCCCGATGAAGCAATGTGGAAGCATCTTGATGGTCACGACCACGATCGAGGGTGGCTGGCTGGCCGTCCTCCGGTTCGTCGGACAGCGAACGGCGGCGGGCTCGACATGAAAGCGAAAGCTGTTCGCAACCCGAACCGGCGCCTCGACGGGGGATCGACAGCGGCTCCTCTGAGTTTGCACTCCCTCAACAGTTTCACCAAGCGCCTGCCGGATGGAGCCAGCGGGCAGCTCACAAGAAGGGAAAGACGTTTGCCAGGGAGGCTCCCGAACTTCGGACTCGGGTCGATACGGCGCGTCCCTGCCTGGTGCTTCAGTCTGGGGGAGGCGAAGTGTTCGCGCGTGCGTTGGCCCCTTGGTTCTGCTCGGGGGCAACCTTAAGCGGCGTTGCTTGCCGCGAAGAGTTTGACAACGGCGCGAACATAAAAAAGGCGAGCAGGCCCAGAAAAATGAGGGCGGCCAGAGCCACCGCCCAACTGGAGATCCGAGCTGTACCACGCCGTTCCTGCCTGCGTGAGAGATCTTCGGTCATTGGATTTCCTTCCGGGATCCAATCAAACATCGGATCCCAATCGGCTCCCGAACTTCATGTACGGGCCAATGTTCCTCCCGTCGGAGGGTTAGCTATATGTCCACAGGGGAGGCGCGCTTGCTATCAGCAGGTAGACAACACCAGGTCGGTCGAGCTTCAGATGAAGTCCGGTCTTTCAACCGGCCAACAATCTACGTCACGCGTGTCGTCTGGGCCGCCGGAACTAACCGTGCCTCCGGAGATTGGCGCAGAGAAACTACGACCCGGGAGGGGCCACTGATCGGAGACTTATACCGGAACTGTGAAGCACAGCGCGTTATACCGCGACGCCAGGCTTGCAATGCTTACCCACCAGGTTCTGCAGCAGATGGACCTTACAAGAGCTGCGGTCAGGTGGTGTCGAGCACGCATTGGCGGAATTCGCCCAGGCCCCCCACCAGCCGGCTTACAACGCTGCTGGTCTGCCACTCGCAGCTTTCCTTCATCTGGAACCCAATCAAACCTTAGGTATGTGAAACGCGCATGACTGGACAAGCCCATATAGCGGCGCGTCAGCTCAATGTCAGAGTTGGGAGGCGGTGGCCGAGGAAGGCGAGGCGCAAGCTATCAGCGAGGCCCAGAGGTCGGCTGGGCGACAAGCGCCGTCGGTCGCAGGTCTAGTCAGCTTTTAAATCGGCGGAGAAGGAGGCTGGCGACGGCAGCACTGTGCTTGGGGCCTGCCGCGCTTACACTCCTTTGTCACCCATTCGGGTCCGGAACATTTTCCGATGTGCCTGGCGATAGCGCGCCGCCTTGGCGCGGTTGCCGCAACTGTTCATCGAGCACCAGCGTCTCGGTTTTGAGCGGCTATCGTTGACGAAGAAGCCGCCGCATTTGTCAGCCTCACATTGCCGGATATCGTTTCCTGACGGGAACAGGACTAGCATGACGGCGGCTGCGGCCGACCGGCGCAGGGGCAGGTAAATCGCTTGGTGTGTCGACGCGGATGTGAGGTTCAGGATTTCGCCAAGGCCTGCCGATCCGCCCGCTTGCGCTATCGCTTTATGAATGCCGCGCAAGGCGGTGCGTTTCGAGACGAGACCACCGTCAAGGTTTTGCACCGTCGCATCGAGCCACGATTTGAGTGCTGCGCGTAACTTTAGCACCTCGAGATGCACATCGCGGGCGACGCCTTGGTGATTTAGGGAGAGACGCTTGAGGACCCGCCCTTCATTTTCCGACAGCAACAGGGCCGGAATGCAAAAGTCCAGCAGGTCTTGGTAGGTTGGAATGAAATCGATCTCGGCCCCATCTCGCCAGTGCAATGTGTTGGCAATGTCAAGTGCGGGCGCGCCACCCAGCATGCGCATGTGTCCATGCGGGGAGAGGTAGGTCCGGACAGATTCGGTTGATTCCATCACCACCAGTATGTAACCTCATAAACAGTTACTCAAGAGGGCAGGGCGGGTCAATGAAGAAGGCACTGTTGACGTTCCTGTCCTGGTTTGCGTTTGCGGTCGCGGCGCATGCAGACGACGATGTACTTTATCGCTCAAAGGTGATTGTCACCGGAGATCGCGAGGAAACGCGCGTCCCCGCCATCCCGCAGGGTTTCGAACTGGCAGCGCAAAAGCTGACCGGAAATCCCGACATCGGGCAAAATCCTGCCTTCTCTTCACTGGCGACCGGGGCACCTGGCATGGTTTGGTCCTACACCTACCATGACCGTATGTTCGGCACTCCAATTCACGATGAGCAGGGCACACGTGATCGTCCTTTCGATCTCACGTTCCAGTTTGACCGGAAGCGGATGGACCATGCAATGGGGGTGTTGGGAGAGAGGCCGTGGCTGGGCGCGCGCCCAAAGCTGGCGCTCGTCGTCGAAGTGACCGACATGGCGCGCAGCTATGTGCTGGCCGCCGACGGCGCCCACGGATCGGAGCTGCGCGCAAGCTTTGAAGATGCTTCGGCGCGCTTTGCGATACCGATCATATTCGCGAAAGAGGCCGATCTGTCGGCGATCGCGCAGGAACAGGTTGATGCTATGTCTCATGAGAGCCTGGCCAGACTGAAATCCAGATTGGGCGCTGACGCGATCTTGGTCGGGCACCTCGATTGGGAAACCAACGAGCCGGGCTGGCATGCGGTTTGGCGCATGCCGCTTAGTACAGAAGACACCAGGTGGGAGGTTGCCGGCGTAAATTTCGATGCTGCCTTCCGCAACGCGATCGGAGGTGCAGCCAAGCGCATGCGGCCGAGCAATTAGTGCGGGGTCCATGACATTGCGCGGGAGATTGCATCGTCGCTCACCTAACTCGAGCGACGCGGGAATTGTCGTCCATTCTTATACAGATGAACCCCTGAGCCACGGAGAGAGCGAGCCAACCAGAGCCGGCCGATTTTTGGGCGTGAGGTTGCGGCCCAGGATTGAGGTCGAAACCGGTGCCGATCTCGACAAGGCTGAAGCCATCCATTCGCCACCGGACTTCCTACGGCCCGCCAGTTCGAACGACGGGTGCGCGACCGCCAAAGACGAATGTCGCCCCAATCTGGTCGGCGACTGTTGCCGGCTAGTCCCCAAAACCGGGAGATAAGCGAAGTGGACGATATGCCGGTGTCGATCATAAAAGGTCCGCCGTCACTCAAGCCGTCTGCCGAGTCCACAGCTGTTCCGTGCGCCATGCCTGAGATGAGGTAGGATTCGACGACTCCTCATTCGCAGCATTCTTCCAAACGTCGCGGCGATAGGCCTGGCGCTCCTCGGAGTCGGCTTGAGCTTCACTTTGTCCATGAAGTGCAAGCCACTGCCCGACGAGTTGATCGGAATTGACGGGGCTGACCGTCGTGTCGGCGCTTCCATGACAGACAAAGAGCTTCGGCAATGGTCCGGAGTGACCGGTTGCTTGCTTGACTGCCGAAGCCAATTGCTTCGCCGTTGGGCTGCCATGACCTCGCATACGGTCGAATGCCTGCGGCAGGGTAGTGGCGCTGCCATAGGGTAGACCAGCTAGGATGGCCCCGCCCGCAAAGACTTCCGGGTAAGTGGCCAGCATCGCGGCGGGCATTGCCCCGCCGGCGGAAAGTCCGGTAACGAAGATCCTGGTGCGGTCCGAATCCTGAGCGACCATCACTGCCTCTATCATTTGACGAATCGAAAGTGCTTCACCCGAGCCCCGTCGGGTGTCATCTGGAATGAACCAGTTGAAACAAAGATTGGCATTGTCACTGCGCTGCTGTTCTGGAAAGAGCACCGCAAAGCCCCTGCGATCTGCCAACCTCGACCAGCCGGCGCCGCGGTCATAGGATGCAGCCGACTGCGTACAGCCATGGAGAAGAACGACCAGAGGCGCATGCGGTGCGAGGTCCTTGGGGTGGTATATCCAGGCCCGTAGCCGTCCGGGATTTGACCCGAACGTTCGAAGTTCGCAAAAGGGATCGCCTCCGTAGTGACCTACCGCGACGCCGTCGCTTTGCTTTCGCCGAGCAGCCAAGCGAGCAATGGTATCAGCGAGAGTTCTCTATGGAGCCGAGGATCGAAAGCAGCGGCTCGACCATCACCATCGCCTCGGCGTCGGCGCCGACCAGCTCGCGCACGCGAT
>NZ_JAIUGW010000031.1:0-69867 GCF_020164795.1 Mesorhizobium sp. ES1-3 | reverse complement strand
TTCACTCCCACATCTTCGTGGTCAGAGTGAATCACGAACCAGGAGCTGTCGCGAGCCCTTTTTCAACAGCCTGCTAGACCGCCGGCCAAGCAGATGTATCCGACAACCCATTTCCAGTTGCGGGTATAAACTTCGAACGAAGCCACCCAGATATTGTCTTCGAGCATCACCCGTCTCCTGTCAAACCCCGGATGTACAAGGAGTATCGGAACCACGTTGCGGCTTTCCTAATTGCAGAAGGAAAATTTGCTTTTTGCGAAATCTATGGGCCGGACTCGCACAAGATATCCGTATCGGCCAAAATTCTTCTCGAAAACCAATGCAGGATATCGCAAAGACTGTCTGCCGGACTGTCTTGCTTCCACTTTGGCAGGGGTAACGCTGCCGTGCGCAATCCCGATCAATCCACCCTGATGCCTTGACCCGCCGTCCAGAGAGCAATAGCGGATTGTTCTCTCTATGTCGGCATCATCATGAGGTGGCCATGAACGTTCTTCTTCTCGGCTCCGGCGGCCGCGAACATGCGCTGGCCTGGAAGATCGCCGCTTCGCCGCTGCTGACCAAGCTCTACGCGGCGCCCGGCAATCCGGGCATCGGGGCCGAGGCCGAACTGGTGAAGCTGGATATTGCCCATCACGGCGCCGTAGCCGCCTTCTGCCGCGAGAAAAAAATCGATCTCGTCGTGGTCGGCCCGGAAGGGCCGCTGGTCGCCGGCATTGCCGATGATCTGCGCGCCGAAAACATCCGCGTCTTCGGGCCTTCGAAGGCCGCCGCGCGGCTGGAAGGCTCCAAGGGTTTTACCAAGGATCTCTGCGCCCGGTATAACATCCCGACCGCCGCCTATGGCCGGTTCGGCGACCTGGCCTCCGCCAAGGCCTATGTCGAGAAGACCGGCGCGCCGATCGTCATCAAGGCCGACGGGCTCGCAGCCGGCAAGGGCGTCACCGTCGCCATGACGATGGCTGAAGCACAGGCGGCACTCGATGCCTGTTTCGATGGATCGTTCGGTGCCGCCGGCGCGGAGGTGGTGATCGAGGAATTCATGACCGGCGAGGAGGCGAGCTTCTTCTGCCTCTGTGACGGCACGACGGCGCTTCCCTTCGGCACCGCGCAGGACCACAAGCGCGTCGGCGACGGCGACGTCGGCCCCAACACAGGCGGCATGGGCGCCTATTCGCCGGCCCCGGTGATGACGCCTGACATGATCGAGCGCACCATGCGCGAGATCATCGAGCCGACCATGCGCGGCATGGCCGAACTCGGCGCGCCGTTCGCCGGCATTCTGTTCGCCGGGCTGATGATCACGGAAAACGGACCGAAGCTGATCGAATACAACACCCGTTTCGGCGATCCGGAATGCCAGGTGCTGATGATGCGGCTGAAGGACGATCTTCTGGTGCTGCTCAACGCCGCCGTCGACGGCCAGCTTGCGCATACCTCCGTGCGCTGGCGCGACGAGGCGGCGCTGACCGTTGTGATGGCGGCGAGGGGCTATCCCGGCACACCGGAGAAAGGCTCGGTCATCCGCGGCGTCGAGAACGCTGCCGGCGAAGGCGTCCAGATTTTCCATGCCGGTACAGCCATCAATGGCGGCGCACTGGTCGCCAATGGCGGCCGTGTGCTCAACGTCACGGCGACTGGCGCCACGGTTGGCGAGGCGCAGGCGCGGGCCTATGCCGCGCTCGACCGCATCGACTGGCCGGCCGGGTTCTGCCGCCATGACATCGGCTGGCAGGCCGTGGCGCGCGAGCAGGCCGGCTGAAGTTCCGACCGGGTGGCAGTTACCGGTGGCTGCGATCGAGTTCGGTCGAGGCCGTGCTCAGCGGGTCGGCGGCCGCGGCAAAGGCGGCGTCGAGATGTTCGGGTGAGCGCTGCCCGGCCCGCTTCCAGGCGACATATTGGACAATGCCGAAGCCGGGCCGTCGCGGCACAGTCTTCACGACAGGCATGCGAAATCCGTCGCGAAATTTCGACCAGCGCGAACCGAGCACGGCGGCCATTTCCTCGAATGTCGGCGGCGTCGCCACATCGGCATAGATGATGGTGGCCTTGCCGGCGAGGGCGGCTTCCCGCGAGAGTGGCACCGGCACGCTGGCAAGATAATCGGACGGCACGTCGATCAGCCCGCCAAAAGGCCATTGCTGGCGCAGCGTGCCGGCATCCGTGGGTGCTACGTTGACGTCGATATTGTTGGGCGTGCCGGCAACCCTGTAGGGGCAACGGAAGCGGCCGCAATTGGCCTGCGCCGAGAACTGCCAGAGTGCATAGCCCTGCCAGTTGCCCATCGGAAAATGCACGTCGATGTAAGGCTTGTAGCGCGCGTACCAAAGCGGCAGCCGCGACAGGAGCCGGTATTTGTAGCGGTTGTCGGCGATGTACTGGGCGGTCTTGCCGTTGGTGTAGAGCACCGGGAAGCGGCCGACGCGCCGATGCACCTGACGCGCGAACTCCTCGGCGTCGTCGAGCGACATCCATTGCGAAGGATCGACGCCTTCGATGTCGAGGGCCATGAGATCGTCAGGCGCGGGGTCGGCGAGATCGAGGAAATTGTTGGCCTGCTCGACCGGATTGCCAGGACGGGCGAGGTGATAGGCGCCCCATTTCATGCCGAGCGCCTTGGCCACGACCCTGCGTGTCTGGAACAATTCGCGCGTCACCGCGTGGCGTTTCCACAGCGCCTTGCAAAGCTTTACATCGGTGTCGCTTCCGAAACAGGAATAGGGCGGCGGCACGCCGTCGGACGCCTTGTTGATGAAGGCGACGACGCGCTTGTCTGTGGCAAGTTGCGCCCAGTCGATGGAATTGTACTCGTAGGCGTCGACGACGAGCGCGCGGTCGGCGCTCTTCCATGGCTCGGAGAAGTCCGAAGCTTTTGCCGACATCGACAGCGCCATTGTCGCCGCAAGAACGAGAAGCGCTGTGCGGCGAAGGAAACACGCCGTCCTTTTCAAACAGGGAATCCCCGTTGTTCAAAGGCAATCCTGGACCGCTATGGTTAAGGAAATGCTTCGGGAAGAGCCAGGGTCGACGCGGTCTTTGCCGGATGGCTGGCAAGCGCGAAATTTATCGGGAATCCACGATGAGCCGTTTGCAAGCATTAGCGGCTGCGCGCAGCGCTTCATTCGGTTCGGGCGGATTCAAAATCGCCTCCGCCAAGGCGATCTGATCCTCGATTGAAAGGCCCATGACTGCGGCCTCGCCAGTGGAGGGCAGCGCTGATTGGGCGCGGGCAATAGCGGCCTGCTTGTTTGGCATCATGTCTTCTCCGGCCCCGCATTTACCGCCGGCTGAACGGCTGAAATTCAAACGGGTCAGGCGCGGGCTCTTGCTGCACCGTACCTTCGGCAGCACGCTTGCGGTGGTGGGCAAGCGAGCATTGCGGCGAGCACAATATGCCGCGATCCGACCAGTAGGCGGCGCCGTTTGCCACCTCGCCGTGATAGTAGGAAAACCCCGCTGCTCGGTAGGGCAGGCCGCATTCGATACAGCGATAGGCGTCAGGTCTGGCAAGCATGGGAATGTTCCGGCTGGTTTTCTGTTGCCGGTCGATTTGATCCGGCATCGGTCCAATTTAGTACGGGCCAGCCCGATTGCAAAATCCGCGTGACAAAGTTTGACGTTTACGTAAAAAGAAGGTGGGAGACCGCCCAAAGGCGGATGGTTTTGCGGCGGCACTGGCTCTAGGGTCGGCGAGGCCGGTGCATCAGGAGGATCGAGCGGCATGTATCGGGCACCGGTCGAGGATATCGCGTTCACCCTGAAGCACGTGGCCGGCATGAAATCCGCCCTCGATGCCGGTGCGTTCGGCGATCTCGGCGAGGATCTGGTCGATGCCGTCCTTGGCGAGGCAGGCCGTTTCGCCACCGAGGAGGTGGCTCCGCTTTACAAAATCGGCGACGAACAAGGCGCCGTGTTGAAGGACGCCGCGGTCACCATGCCGCCGGGCTGGAAGGAACTCTATCGCCGCTGGATCGAAGGCGGCTGGAACGCGCTTTCCGGGCCTGAGGAATATGGCGGCCAGGCATTGCCGACCATGCTTGGCGTCGCCGCGCTCGAAATGTGGAATTCGGCCGCCATGGCCTTCGGTATCGGCCCGACGCTGACCATGGGCGCGGTCGAGGCGCTCGACAAGCACGCCTCTGAAGGCCTCAAGGCCAAATATCTCGCAAAGCTCGTCTCCGGCGAATGGATGGGCACGATGAACCTGACCGAGCCGCAGGCCGGCTCCGACCTCGCTGCCCTGCGCGCCCGCGCCGAGCCGGCCGGCGACGGCACCTACCGCATCTTCGGCCAGAAGATTTTCATCACCTATGGCGAGCACGATTTCACCGACAACATCATCCACCTGGTATTGGCGCGGCTGCCCGATGCGCCCGCCGGAACGCGCGGTATTTCGCTGTTCCTGGTGCCGAAATTCCTGGTAGGCGACGATGGCAAGCTGGGCACGCGCAACGACGTCTTCTGTTCCGGGCTCGAGCACAAGCTCGGTATCCATGCCTCGCCGACCTGCACCATGATCTATGGCGATGGTTTCCAGGGTGCCAAGCCGGGCGCAATGGGCTGGCTGATCGGCGAAGAGAACAAGGGCCTCGCCTGCATGTTCACCATGATGAACAATGCGCGGCTTTGCGTCGGCATGCAGGGCGTCGCTGTCGCGGAAGCCGCCACCCAGAAAGCGATCGCCTACGCCAATGACCGCCGTCAGGGCAAGGCGGAAAGCTTTGGTGGCGCCGGCATGGCGCCTATCGTCCACCACCCGGACGTGCAGCGCAACCTTCTGACGATGAAGGCGCTGACACAGATCGCCCGCGCCATCAGCTATTCCTGTGCACACGCCATCGATCTCGCGCGCGTGTCGTCCGGTGACGAGGCGGCGCATTGGCGCGACCGTGCCAATCTCTTGACGCCGCTGGCCAAGGCGTTTTCCACCGATGTCGGCGTGGAAGTCGCCTCGCTTGGCGTCCAGGTGCATGGCGGCATGGGCTTCATCGAGGAAACGGGTGCGGCCGCACTCTACCGCGACGCCCGCATCGCGCCGATCTATGAGGGCACCAACGGCATCCAGGCGATCGATCTGGTGATGCGCAAGCTGCCGCTCGGTGGGGGCGAGCACGTGCATGGCTATATCGACGAACTGGCTGGTATCGCCAATGCGGTGCGAACGTCGAACCTCGAAGGTTTTGGCCGCACCGCCGATGCTCTCGATCAGGCGCTCTCCAATTTGAGGCAAGCAACGCGCTTCCTGCAGAAATTGTCGGCTGATGGAGAAACGGACAAGGCGCTGGCTGGCGCCACGCCGTATCTGCGGCTGATCTCGCTTGCCGCCGGCGGCGCCTATCTGGCGCGGGCCGCTCTTGCCGACCAGGGCCGCATCGCGCTTTGCCGCTTCTTCGCCGAAAACCTGCTTGGCGAAGTCAGCGCTTTGAAGGAGCGCGTCATCGACGGCGCCGAAAGCCTTGCCGTTGCCGGCAAGGCGCTGATTTCCGCCTGACCTTCACAAGGAAAAGACCGTGACAGACCATATCCTCGTCGAGCGCCAGGGCGCCATCCAGATCATCCGCATGAACCGCCCGGACAAGAAGAATGCGCTGACGCGCGCCATGTATGCCAAGATGTCGGCGTCCCTTGCCGAAGGCGACGCCGATCCGGCGGTCCGCGTCCATGTCTTTCTCGGCGTGCCCGGCGCCTTCTCATCCGGCAACGACCTTGCCGATTTCATGATCGTGGCCACCGGTGGCGATGGCGGCACGGAGGTCTGGGATTTCCTGCTGGCGTTGGCCCGTGTCGAAAAGCCCATCGTCTCTGGCGTCGACGGCATCGCGGTCGGCATCGGAACCACGATCAACCTGCATTGCGACCTGACCTTCGCCACGCCACGCACGGTGTTCCGCACGCCCTTCGTCGATCTCGGCCTCGTGCCGGAGGCTGGATCGAGCCTTTTGGTGCCGCGCATCCTGGGTCAGCAGGGCGCTTTCGCCCTTCTCGGCCTAGGCGAAGGCTTCTCGGCCGAGCGCGCGAAGGCCGCCGGGCTGATCTACGAGGTGGTCGAGGAGGGCGCTCTGGAGGCCTCGGTGCTGTCGGCAGCCGGCCAGATCGCGGCCAAGCCGCCGCAGGCGCTCAAGATCGCGCGCGACCTGATGCGTGGCTCACGCGACGATCTGGTCGCCCGCATCGGGGTGGAAAGCGAGCATTTCCGCGAGCGGCTGAAGTCCGACGAGGCGCGTGCCGCGCTCACCGCCTTCATGACCAGGAAAAAGGGCTGAGGTTCCTTTTCAGGGATAAAGCCGCGTCCTATCCCAGCCGCCTTTTGCATCGCGGGAAAAGACCACCCGGTCATGCAGCCGGAACGGCCTGTCATGCCAGAACTCGATCGTCTTCGGTACGATGCGGAAGCCCGACCAATGTTTCGGTCGCGGGATCTCGCCGATGGCGTAACGGGCCGTGTATTCGGCGACCGCCTTTTCCAGCGCGAAGCGGCTTTCCAACGGTCGCGACTGCTTCGACGCCCAGGCGCCGATGCGGCTGCCGCGTGGCCGCGTCGCGTAATAGCTGTCGGCTTCGGCGTCGCTGACGATTTCCACCGGACCGCGGACGCGGACCTGGCGGCGCAGCGATTTCCAGTGGAAACACATCGCCGCCTTCATGCTGCCTAGAATCTCCTGGCCCTTGGCGCTCTCGAAATTCGTGTAGAACACAAAGCCGCTTTCATCGAACCCCTTGAGCAGCACCATCCGCACGTCCGGCATGCCCTCGGCATCGACGGTCGCCAGCGCCACGCCGTTGGCATCGTTGATTTCGCTCTTGGTGGCGTCGTCCAGCCATGCGGCGAAGAGGCGAAACGGCTCGGCCGCATCAGTAAAGTCACTGGTTGTTAACGCTGCATCACTCATAGTTTTTCTCAAATTGTCACGAGATCAGGGAGGTTGCCGATTGTCGCGTATCGCGCAAGCTTTTGACAGCAGGCAATGGGGCGTTATCGCTTCGGCCAGCGCGAGAGCGGCGATCGTGGCAATCGTCCTGCCGCTTGCCGGCTGCGGTGCTGGGGGTTTCAGCCTGGACAAGGCCGAAGTCGATCGTTCGATCCTGACCAGCAGCACATCGGCTTCGGTCAGGCCGGCCGATTCGGATCGCGACTCCGACCAGACGACGATCGGCAATGCGGTGTCGTCCGTCGACATCGAGCAGCTCGGGGGCCAGGCCGTGCCCTGGGCGAACACCGGCACCGGCTCGCGCGGCTCCATCACGGAACTGGCGGAATTGAAGGACAGCGGCCAGACCTGCCGCCGCTTCAAGGCTTCGCGCGAAAGCTTTGACGGCGTTGCCATGTTCGAGGGCGAACTCTGTCTTGCCAGTGCCGGCGGCTGGCGTATGCAGGGCTTCAAGGCACTCTGATTTTCCGCCCTCGATGTGACGCCCCGCTACTGGAATTTCTTCCTATGCGAGCGCATATAGGGGGCAAGTATGGACTCACTCCTTTCCAGGGCAGGAAGCATGCGCGACCCCTATGAGGTGCTGGGCGTTGCAAAGAACGCATCGGCCAAGGACATAAAATCGGCGTACCGGAAACTCGCCAAGAAGCATCATCCGGACCAGAATCCGAATGATCCCAAGGCGAAGGACCGTTTTGCCGCGGCCAATCAGGCCTACGAGGTCATAGGCGACGAGAAGAACCGCGCCGCTTTCGATCGTGGCGAGATCGACGCCGACGGCAAGCCGCGTTTCCAGGGCTTTGAGGGTGCGGCCGGTGGTGGCGACCCCTTTGCCGGGTTTCGCCGCCAGCAACAGGGTGCCGGCGGCTCGCGATTCGAGTTCCGCTCGGGCCGCCCCGGTGGCGATCCGTTCGACGGCAACAGCGACATCTTCAGCCAAATTTTCGGCGATGCCTTTTCCGGCGCGCGCGGGCCAGGCGCAGGCGACCGCCGCCAGCCGGCAACATCAGCCGACCTGAACGTCACGCTCGACATCACCATCGAGGAAGCGGCCAATGCCGAAAAGGTGACGGCGATGTTCCCGGATGGCCGCAAGGTGGCGGTCAAGTTGCCGGCCTATGTCGAGGATGGCCAGACCATCCGGTTGAAAGGCCAGGGTGAGCAGGGGCCGGGCCAGCCCGGCGACGCGTTGGTCAAGATCCACATCCGCCGCCATCCGCGCTACCGCATCGAAGGTCGCGACCTGCACGCCGATCTGCCGGTTTCGCTGGCCGATGCGGCACTAGGCGCCAAGGTGCCGGTCGAGACGCCGACCGGCAGGCTCGCGGTCAACGTGCCTGCCTGGTCGAGCTCGGACAAGGTCCTGCGGCTCAAGGGCAGGGGCTTGCCGGAGAAAGCCGGCGGCCATGGCGATCTCTATGCCCATGTGCGCATCATGCTGCCGGAAGGCGGCGACAGTGCGCTGGAATCGCTGTTGCGCGGCCAAAAAGGCTGATCGAGAGCTTTTGTCCCCCGAACTGTCCGGTTTGAACGCTTGAAGGGGCTGTGTGCCTGTGCGATAGGCACTCCACAAAGCAGATATCTTGCGGAGAACACGCATATGGCGGGTGGACAGGGCCTGATGGCCGGCAAGCGCGGCCTTATTCTTGGCGTCGCCAATAACAGGTCGATCGCCTATGGCATTGCCAAGGCCTGCGTCGATCATGGCGCCGAGATCGCGCTGACCTATCAGGGCGAAGCCTTCAAGAAACGGGTCGAGCCGCTGGCGGCGGAGCTGGGCGCCTTTGTCGCCGGCCATTGCGACGTCACCGATCCTGCGAGCCTGGACGAGGTTTTTGCCAATGTCGCCAAGCATTGGGGCAAGCTCGATTTCCTCGTCCACGCCATCGCTTTTTCAGACAAGGACGAGTTGACCGGCCGCTATGTCGAGACGACGCGCGACAATTTCCTGCGCACCATGGACATTTCGGTCTATTCCTTCACCACCATCGCCAAGCGCGCCGAAGCGCTGATGACCGAGGGCGGGTCGCTGCTGACGCTGACCTATTACGGCGCCGAGAAGGTGATGCCGCACTATAACGTCATGGGCGTCGCCAAGGCGGCACTCGAGGCCAGCGTGCGTTACCTCGCGGTTGATCTTGGCGCCAAGAAGATCCGCGTCAACGCGATTTCCGCTGGCCCGATCAAGACGCTTGCCGCCTCAGGCATCGGCGATTTCCGCTACATCCTGAAGTGGAACGAATACAATTCGCCGCTGAAACAGACGGTCACGCAGGAAGAAGTCGGCGATTCCGGCGTCTATTTCCTGTCCGACCTGTCGCGTGGCGTCACCGGCGAGGTGCACCATGTCGATTCCGGCTATCACGTCGTCGGCATGAAGGCGGTCGACGCGCCGGATATTTCGACGGTCAAGGATTAGGTCTCTCCGCCTATCCTCCGTCCAGGCCCTGGCCCGATCTCCGGAAGAGCTGATGTACCCGCTGGTTTATATCGTGCGCCACGGCCAAACCGCGTGGAACGCCGAGTTCCGGCTTCAGGGCCAGGCCGACACCGATCTCAATGCTCTCGGCCGCGAACAGGCGACAGGAAACGGCCATCGGCTGGCCGAACTCGTCTGCGATCCCGAGAATTTCGATTTCGTCGCCAGCCCGATGAGACGCACGCGCGAAACGATGGAACGCATCCGCACCGCCATGAAGCTCGATCCGCTCGCCTATCGAAGCGATGTCAGGCTCATTGAAGTCAATTTCGGTGATTGGCAGGGTTTTACCTTTGCCGAGCTCGAGACGCGGTCTCCCGGGGCAAGCAGGACGCGTGCTCGCGACAAATGGAATTTTCAGCCGCCGGGCGAAGGTGCCGAGAGCTACCAGATGCTGCTTGAGCGGGTAAAGCCTTGCTTCGACGAGATCGACCGCAGGACGATCTGTGTGACACATGGTGGCGTCATGCGCACCCTCTTTCGCTTCGTGCTTGATATGCCCGAGGACGAGGCCGCGAACCTGGAGATACCGCACGATCGCGTGCTCAAACTTGAGGGCAAGAGCCTGGAGTGGCTTTAGGCCGCCTGGTGACGGCCAATTCCTAATGCATGTCGCCCAAAAGTGACCTCCGTTTGGGGAAGTCGCATGAATCCGTTTCGACGCGACGCGCTTTAGTTCGTGTCGCTGTCTCCCGGCAACTGCATGTCGGTGACGACGTTTTCGCCATCGGTCACATCGTAAGCGATGACGATGTCCATGCCCGGCTTCAGCGCGTCGAGATCGGTCTCGGCGTTCAGCTTGTAGGATTTGCCGTCGTCCAGCGTCAGCGTCAGCGCATCCTTGTCGACCTTCTTGATCAGGCCTTCGGTCTGGCCGGCCAAGGCGGCAGTGGAAAGCAGCAGCGTGGCGGCAACAGCGCCAATCAGGGTACGCATCATCGTCCTCTTTGGTCATTGCGCCGGCCTGGGTGGCGGCGGATCCTCAATGGCGAATGGAGCAGAGCAGAAACCAACCGAATGTGTCAAAACTAAATCCGCCAGATCACAGTTTGACCACTGTGGAAAACGCCAATAGAAGGCTGGCTTCAGCCGGTTTCGATGCCGGGCAGGGCACTTTCCATGTCTCACAACACGTTCGGTCATCTTTTCCGCGTCACCACCTGGGGCGAGAGTCACGGCGCGGCGCTCGGCTGCGTGGTCGATGGCTGTCCGCCGGGTATCCGTTTCACGCGCGATGAAATCCAGGCCGAACTCGACAAGCGCCGCCCGGGCCAGTCGCGCTTCGTCACCCAGCGCCGCGAGCCGGACGAGGTGAAGATCCTCTCGGGCTTCGTCCTCGATGAGGACGGCGCGACGATGATCACCACCGGCACGCCGGTGTCGATGCTGATCGAGAATGTCGATCAGCGCTCGAAAGACTATGGCGAGATCGCCCGCCAGTTCCGGCCGGGCCATGCCGACTACACCTACGACGTCAAATACGGCATACGCGACTATCGCGGCGGCGGCCGCTCTTCCGCGCGCGAGACGGCGGCCAGGGTCGCCGCCGGCGCGCTCGCCCGGAAGGTGGTGCCGGGCATGGTGGTGCGCGGCGCGCTCGTGTCTATGGGCGAAAAGTCGATCGACCGCGCCAATTGGAACTGGAATTTCATCGGCGACGCGGAAAATCCGTTCTTCACCCCCGACCCCGCTTCGGTTCCAGTCTTCACGCAATATCTCGACGGCATCCGCAAGGCCGGCTCCTCGGTCGGCGCGGTGATCGAGATCGTCGCCGATGGCGTTCCCGCAGGGTTAGGCGCGCCGATCTATGCCAAGCTCGACCAGGACATTGCCTCCGGCCTGATGTCGATCAACGCCGTCAAGGGGGTCGAGATCGGCAATGGTTTCGAGGCCGCCCGCATTACCGGCGAACAGAATGCCGACGAGATGCGCATGGGCAATGACGGCAAGCCGGTGTTCCTGTCCAACAATGCCGGCGGCATTCTCGGCGGCATCTCGACCGGCCAGGCGATCGTCGCGCGCTTTGCCGTCAAGCCGACTTCGTCGATCCTGACGCCGCGCAAGTCGATCGACAAGGACGGCAACGACGTGGAGGTGATGACCAAGGGTCGCCACGACCCTTGCGTCGGCATCCGCGCCGTGCCGATCGGCGAGGCCATGGTTGCCTGCGCCATTGCCGACCACTATCTGCGGCATCGAGGACAGACAGGAAAGGGAATAGGCAGTAGGGATTAGGCAGGAGGCCAGTCTGCCCGCCCGAAAGAGCCAAAATTTCCTTTTCCCTACTGCCTATTGCCTATTCCCTGCGAGCGAAGCGAGCATTTCCATGCCTTACGACCAGAAGAAGATCGTCGAAGCAATCCGGGCTTTCGAACGCGGCGAGATCGTCGTCGTCATGGACGATGACGGGCGTGAGAACGAGGGCGACCTGATCGTCGCCGCCGTTCACTGTACGCCGGAGAAGATGGCCTTCATCGTGCGCAACACGTCGGGCATCGTCTGTACACCAATGCCGCGCGAGGAAGCCAAGCGGCTGAACCTCGCGCCGATGGTCGCCGACAATGATTCGGCCCACACCACCGCCTTCACCGTCAGCGTCGACTTCAAGCATGGCACGACGACAGGCATTTCGGCCGACGACCGCACCCTGACCGTGCGCAATCTTGCCAACGGCAATGTCGGCGCCTCCGATTTCGTCCGCCCTGGCCACATCTTCCCACTGATCGCGCGCGAGGGCGGCGTCTTGATGCGCTCGGGCCATACCGAGGCGGCCGTCGACCTCTGCAAGCTCGCCGGCCTGCCGCCGATCGGTGTCATTTCCGAACTGGTCAATGATGACGGCACCGTCAAGCGCGGCCCACAAGTCGCGGCCTTCGCCGAGGAGCACGGTCTCAAGCAGGTTTCGGTCGCCGACCTAATCGCCTACCGGCAGCGCAAGGAAACGCTGGTCGAGCGCGTCGCCTGCTCCGACATCGAGACGCTGGGCGGCAAGGCGCAGGTGTTCACCTACACGCTGCCCTGGGACACGATGCATCACGTCGCCATCGTCTTCGGCGATATCCGCGACGGCGAGGAGGTGCCGGTGCGGCTGCATTCGGAGGATGTGGTGACCGACGTGTTCGGTACCAGCCACCGGCTCGATGCCATCATGAAGGCGATGGGCGAGCGCAAGCGCGGCGTCATCGTCTATCTGCGCGAGGGCTCGGTCGGCGTCGCTCACCAGGAGCGTAACCGGCCGGCGCCGGGCGATCGCGAGGACCATGAAGAGGCGCGCCGGCGCGAGAGCGAATGGCGTGAGATCGGCCTTGGTGCGCAGATCCTGAAGGATCTCGGCATTTCCTCGATCAATCTGATCGCCTCGCGCGAGCGCCACTATGTCGGTCTCGAGGGTTTTGGCATTCACATCGCCAAGACCGAGATTATCTGAGCTCGACAAACCCTGGCTGTCATTCGGCCGGGATTGCCGCCTCGCATCCTTCCAGCTCGCATCCGTGGGTGGCGAGGCTGCGCTGGCCGAGCAGCACCGTGACCAGTGCGATAACGCCTGACGCCACCGAGACCCAGAACCCGTTCTGGGCGCCGAACGCATCCACCACCGCGCCGGCGGCGAAAGAGCCCATCGCCATGCCGATGCCGATGCCGGTCATCACCCAGGTTATGCCTTCGGTCAGCATCGTTTCAGGGACATGCCGTTCGATCAGGCCGAAGGCTGTGATGAAGGTCGGCGAGATCGCCACGCCGCTGATGAAGACAGTAAGCGCGAGCACGGGCACGGTGCCGGCGGTAAGCGGCAGCAGCGTGCCGAGCGTGACCAACGCGACCGCGATGGCGAGCTGGCGCTGCAGCGGTGCTTTCAGGTTCAGCGCGCCGACGATGATGCCGAGCACGAAGGACCCCAGCGCATAGACGCCGATGACGAGACTTGCGGCGCCCGGCTGGCCGAATTCCTTGGTGATCGCCACCGTGCTCACCTCCGTCGTCGCGAAAGTCGCGCCGATGAAGATCATGGCGAAGGTGATGATTTGAACCGGCCCCAGGCGGATTGCCGAGCCCGTTGAGCCATGGTCCACCGGCCGCACTTGCGGTTCGGTCGAACGCTGCAGGATGAAAGCTGTCGAGCCCACGGCAAGGAGCAGAGTGCTGACGAGCACGCCCGCTTCCGGGAACAGCGCGGCACTGAGGCCCACCGACAGCGATGCGCCGGCGATATAGACCAGTTCATCCGCCGCCGACTCGAAGGCGAAGGCGGTATTCATCTCGGGCCGGCCCCGGAAAATCTCGGTCCAGCGCGCCCGCACCATGGCCGGCATGCTTGGCATTGCCGCGGCCAGCAGTGCCGACACGAACAGCGTCCATACCGGCCAGTCCTGATTGGCCGATGCGATCAGGGCCGCGAATGCGAGCACGGAGATGATGGTGGTGGGTACGACAACCCGCGTCTGGCCGAGGCGGTCGACCAACCTCGATATTTGCGGCGCCAGGAAAGCATTGGCCAAGGCGAATGTCGCGGAAACCGCACCCGCCAGCCAGTATTCGCCACGCGTCTGCGACAACATCGCGACGATGCCGATCGGCGCCATGGCGATCGGCAGGCGCGCCATGAAGCCGGCGGCGGCAAAGCCCTTGGCTCCGGGAGCGCGAAAAATTTCCGAATAGGGGTTTTGCATGATCCTGTTCCTCGACAAGGGGCGATTCGACGATTACATACGACACGTATGAGTGTTAAATAGACCATACGCCCCGTATGTCAATTGGCATACGGGACGTATGTAGATAAGGCCAGGACATGCATCGACCACGCAAGGAGATGATCGCGGAGACACGCGCCAAGCTGATCGCCGCGGCACGCCAAGCCTTTGGCACCATCGGGTACGCCGAAGCGTCGATGGACGATTTCACCGCGTCGGCCGGACTGACGCGCGGCGCCCTCTATCATCACTTCGGCGACAAGAAGGGACTGCTCGAGGCGGTTATCGCGCAAATCGATGCTGAGATGGCGGCGCGGGTGAACGAGGTCGCGTCGAGGGCGCCGACCCGCTGGCAGCATTTCGTCGACGAATGCACCACCTATATCGAGATGGCGCTCGAGCCGGAAATCCAGCGCATCATGTTCCGGGACGGTCCGGCGGTGCTGGGCGATCCGGCACAATGGTCGAATGCCAATGCCTGCGTCGGTTCAATGACCGATCATCTGACCGCGCTGCAAGAGGAGGGGGTGGTCGTGCCGGGCCTCGATCCGGAGACCGCGGCGCGGCTGATCAATGGGGCGAGCAGTCAGGCCGCGCAGCGGATCGCCAATTCGAACGATCCCGAAGCGACATCGAGGAAGGTGGTGGCCGCGTTCAAGCAATTGCTTGAAGGCCTGCTCGAGAAGCCGGAAGCGCGGCCAAACTGAGCCACCGTGGCCCTCCCGCCGCCGCCTGCAATTGACAATAGCCGGTTTGAGCGCATCCTCCACAGCCATCTCTGAGGGGAGATTCGGGCATGTGGGATTTCGATATCGGCAGGTCGGTGTCCATCATGATGCGGACCTGGCCCTTCATTGTCTTTCGCATGATCGTCTATTTCGGCATCACGCTGGCCTACATCATGGCCACCGGCACGGGCGCCTCCGTCGGCTATGGCGTCGGCCATATCTCCACCGATCCTGATGGACCGTTGTCCTTCGCCATGTGGGGTGGCGTGGTCGGTTTCGGCCTCGTCTCGATCGCCGTCTATTGGATCCGCGAATATATCCTTTACGTCGTCAAGGCGGGTCACATCGCCGTCATGGTTCATCTGATCGACGGCCATGACGTTCCCGACGGCCAGAACCAGATCGCCTACGCAAAAGAGATTGTGACCGAGCGTTTTGCCGAGGCGAACATCCTTTTCGTCGTCGACCAATTAGTCAAGGGCGCCATCCGCGCCATCACCGGCCTGCTCGGCGGCATCGCGGCTTTCCTGCCCATTCCGGGCCTGAGCGGCCTGGTCTCGTTCCTCAACACGGTGATCCGCCTGTCGCTGACCTATGTCGATGAGATCATTCTCGGCTACAACATCCGCATCAATTCGTCCTCGCCCTTCGAGACCGCGCGGCAAGGCGTCGTGCTCTACGCCCAGAATGGCAAGACCATGGTCAAGAACGCGGTCTGGCTGGCGGTCATCATGTGGGGCGTCTCCTTTGTCATCTTCCTGCTGATGCTGGCGCCGGCGGCCGCCATTCTTTACGTCATGCCCGGTCAGCTCGCCGGTTGGGCCTTCGTTCTGGCCATCGTCTTTGCCTGGGCCTTCAAGGCGGCGTTCATCGAGCCGTTCGCCATCGCCTGCCTGATGCAGGTCTATTTCAAGACCATCGAGGGCCAGGTGCCCGATGCCGCCTGGGACGCCCGGCTCGCCGAAGCCTCGTCGAAGTTCCGGGAACTCAAGGACAAGGCGCTCTCCACCTTCGACGGTTCGCACTGGGGTACGGCCGGCGCGACGCGCTGATCGGCGGGGTTTGCCGGCGCAGCGGCGACGGTGTCGAGGCGGGCCACCGTGGATTTGAGCGAGGCCTCACCCTGGCCGCAAAACGTCTCGCTCATGATCAGGTCTGGCAGCGGCAGCCGTCGGCCCCAGCCATGCGTTTCGAGGTCGGGTTTGGGCGCGAACTCGGAAACACGGCCAACGCAGAGATAGGCGATCGGCGTCACGTGGTCGGGGATGGATAGCAGGCTTTTCAGCGCTTGCGTCTCGATGATGCTGACCCAGCCGACGCCAACGCCCTCGGCACGCGCGGCCAGCCAGAAATTCTGCACCGCGCAGACCGTGCTGTAGAGATCCATTTCCGGATTGTGCCAGCGTCCCAGCGGCGAGCCTTTCGAACGCTCGCGGTCGCAGGTGATGCAGATGTTGAGCGCGCTTTCGCAAATGCCTTCGAGCTTGAGCTTGCGGTAGAGCGCCCGCCGGTCCGCCTCGATTGCCGGCAGTTCCTGTTCGCGGGCGGCCAAGAACAGGTCGCGCACCTCCCCCCGTCGCGCGGCATCGCGAATGACGATGAAATTCCAGGGCTGCATGAAGCCGACCGACGGCGCGTGATGGGCGGCAAGCAGCAGCCGCGCCAGCACCTCGTCGTCGATCGTCTCCGATGTAAAATGGCTACGCACGTCGCGCCGCGTGAACATGGCGCGGTAAACCGCGTCGCGCGCAATCTGGTCGAATCCATCGCCCATTGCAGCGGTCATATCTTCCGGCATCGCTTGTCCCCTTGCGATTGCAGCAGTTCAAATTTTCAGAGCGTACTTTGTGCGTCCAAGAGAACGCACGCCGCTCTGATATCATCCGCCTGACCATGCGGATGACGATGCCTGCCAGGCCGGTCTTCTGGCTCGGGATCAACCCACGTCCGGTGCCTTCCCGTCATCGACAGTGGCACTTACCGGCGCAGTCCCCCTCACAGCGTTGGGCACGCCACGGTATCAAACCGTGTTCCCGATTCTCCCGCTTTCGCGGGCACCAGGCAGTAGCGGCAGTCTTACGCCGAATGGCCGGCGACGCCAATGCCCGCAGCGACATGAATGGACGCAGGTTCGATTTTCCCCAGCGATCAGGCCGCAACGCATGGCCATCGCCGCGCCGGGGCACTAGATAGGGGGACATGGCCACTCGTCTCTACACGCACCCGATCTTTTTCGAACACATCACCCCGCCCGGTCACCCCGAGCGGCCCGACCGCCTGCGCGCCATCGAACGCGTGCTCGACGACGAAGCTTTCGCCGCGCTCGACCGCGTCGAGGCACCGCAAGGCGACGAGGCGACCATCCTTTACGCGCATCCCGCCGATTTCGTCGCGCGTGTCCGCGCCGCCATCCCCGACGAAGGCATTGCCCGCATCGATGCCGACACCACCGCCAGCCCGAAGAGCTGGCAGGCCGCGACCACGGCGATCGGCGCCGCCAACGCCGCCGTCGACGACGTCTTTGCGGGCCGCGCCGACAATGTCTTCGTCGCCGCCCGGCCGCCTGGGCACCATGCGGAAAAGACCACGGCCATGGGCTTCTGCTTCTTCAATACGGCGGCAATCGCTGCGCGCTATGCACAGAAGAAGCATGGCGCCGAGCGTGTCGCCGTCGTCGACTGGGACGTGCATCACGGCAACGGCACGCAGGATATTTTCTGGGACGATCCCTCGGTGCTCTATTGCTCGACACACCAGATGCCGCTCTATCCCGGCACCGGCGCGAAGAACGAGACCGGCGCTGGCAATATCGTCAACGCGCCGCTGGCGCCGCGGACCGGCAGCGAGGTGTTTCGCGATGCTTTCCTGTCGCGCGTGCTGCCGGCACTCGACAATTTCGCGCCCGACCTGATCATCATTTCGGCTGGCTTCGACGCGCACCATCGCGACCCGCTGGCGGAAATCAATCTGACCGAGGACGATTTCGACTGGGCGACCGGCCAGCTGATGCAGCGCGCCGCACGCCATGGCGGCAACCGGCTCGTCAGCCTGCTCGAGGGCGGCTACGATCTGCAGGGATTGGCATTTTCGGTCGCCGCCCATGTCGGGCGACTGATGAAAGGATGAATGATGACTGGTGAGATCAACGAAGACGTCAAGGCGATGAGCTTCGAACAGGCACTCGACGCTCTGGAGAAGATCGTCGATGATCTGGAGCGTGGCGACGTGCCGCTCGACCAGTCGATCCGGATCTACGAGCGCGGCGAGGCGCTGAAGATGCATTGCGACCGGTTGCTGAAGGCCGCTGAGGACAAGGTCGAGAAGATCAGGCTGTCGCGCGACGGCAAGCCGGTTGGAACCGAGCCGCTCGACGCGGACTAGGGAGCCGAGCAGCTTTACCGATTTTTGGACACGATCATGATCGAGGATACAGTTCGTCCCGATTGAAACGGACAAGAGGAGATACGGAAGCGATGTGCAGAAACATCAAGACCCTGTTCAATTTTGATCCGCCGGCAACCAATGACGAAGTCCGCGACGCGGCACTCCAGTTTGTCCGCAAGCTGAGCGGTACGACGCGGCCTTCCGCCAAGAACCAGCATGCATTTGATCACGCGGTCGACGCCATCGCGGCATCGGCACGCGAGCTTCTCGATTCGCTCGAAACCCACCAGCATCCGCGCAATCGCGAAGAGGTGGCGGCTAAACTAAGAGCAAAGGCGGCGATCCGGTTCGCCTGATATGCCCAAAGCGCCCACTGACCGCTGACCAGGAGAGTTCATGAGCTTCTTCCCGGGGAAAGACCCTGAGGCCGGCGATGCCTTCGCCAGCGACCAGATCGAGCTGATGGTCATCCCGAACGCCAAGGATATTGGCGGCTTCGAGGTGCGCCGCGCCTTGCCGACCGCCAAGCGGCGCCTGGTCGGGCCGTTCATCTTCTTCGATCGAATGGGTCCCGCCATCATGCGCGCCGGCCAGGCGCTCGACGTTCGTCCGCACCCGCATATCGGCCTGTCGACCGTAACCTATCTGTTCGACGGCAAGATCAGGCACCGCGATTCGCTCGGCACCGAAATGGTGATCGAGCCCGGCGACGTGAACCTGATGACCGCAGGCCGCGGCATCGTCCACTCCGAGCGCACGCCGCAGGAATTGCGCGGCGCGCCGATGTCGATCTCCGGCCTGCAGACGTGGCTGGCGCTGCCCGACGGCAAGGAAGAGGTGGCGCCGGTGTTCGAGAACACAGCTGCGCTGCGACTTCCAGAGATCGATGCCGAGGGCGTCAGCGGCCGTGTCGTCATCGGCGATTTCCAAGGATTGCGGTCTCCGGTGCGGGCGGATTCCGAAACGCTCTACGCTGATTTGCGGCTTGCGCCCGGTGCCAGCGTCAAGATCCCGGCCGATGCGGAAGAGCGCGCCATCTACACGCTGGAGGGCGAGGTCTCGATTTCAGGCGACGTCTTTCCGGCGGAACGGCTGCTGGTGTTCCGTCCCGGCGACGAGATCGTAATATCGTCGCCGACGGGTGCGCATTTCATGCTGTTCGGCGGTGCCTCGCTCGGTTCGAAGCGCTACATCTGGTGGAATTTCGTCTCTTCGTCCAAGGAGCGCATCGAACAGGCCAAGCAGGAATGGAAGACCGGCCGCTTCGATATCGTCCCCGGCGATGAGCAAGAATTCATTCCGCTGCCGGAAGGCTGAGCGGTGAGGGACTGACTATCCGTGTTACCGACACGCATTTACTTTCGGCGGCCGGCGGCCTATCCCGCCGATGAAAAGAAAGTCTGGACCCAACGTGAACGCAACGCTGCATACGCCGCTTCTCGACAAGGTTCGCGTCCCGGCCGACCTGCGCACGCTGGCCGAGAGCGAATTGCCGCAGCTGGCATCCGAGCTTCGGGCCGAACTGGTCGACGCCGTTTCCCGCACCGGGGGCCATCTCGGTGCCGGCCTTGGCGTGGTCGAACTGACGGTGGCGCTGCATTATGTCTTCAACACACCCGATGACCGGCTGATCTGGGATGTCGGCCACCAGGCCTATCCGCACAAGATCCTGACCGGACGCCGGGACCGCATCCGCACCTTGCGCCAGGAAGGCGGCTTGTCGGGCTTCACCCGCCGGGCCGAGAGCGAATACGACCCGTTCGGCGCCGCCCACTCCTCGACATCGATATCGGCGGGTCTCGGCATGGCCGCCGCCCGCGACCTTTCGGGTGGTCGCAACAATGTCATTTCAGTCATCGGCGACGGCGCCATGTCGGCCGGCATGGCCTATGAGGCGATGAACAATGCCGGCGCGCTCGATGCGCGCCTCATCGTCATCCTCAACGACAATGACATGTCGATCGCGCCGCCGACCGGCGCGATGAGCGCCTATCTGGCGCGCCTGGCTTCCGGAAAGGCCTATATCGGCTTGCGCGACTTCGGCAAGAAACTGACCTCCTATCTCGGCAAGCGGGCCGATCGGGCCATCACCCGGGCGGTCGAGCACGCGCGCGGCTATGTCACCGGCGGCACTTTGTTCGAGGAACTCGGCTTCTATCACATCGGCCCGATCGACGGCCACAATCTGGAGCATCTGATTCCGGTCCTGAAAAATGTCCGCGACAACGGCAAGGGTCCGGTGCTGATCCATGTCGTCACCCAGAAGGGCAAGGGCTATGCGCCGGCGGAAGCAGCCGCAGACAAATACCATGGCGTCAACAAATTCGACGTCATCACCGGCGCGCAGGCCAAGGCGCCGGCCAACGCGCCGGCCTACACCAAGGTGTTCGCCGAAAGCCTGATCCAGGAGGGCCGCGAGGACGATCGCATCGTCGCCGTCACCGCCGCCATGCCGAGCGGCACCGGCCTCGATCTGTTCGGCGAGGTGTTCCCGTCGAGGACCTTCGATGTCGGCATCGCCGAGCAGCATGCGGTGACCTTCGCCGCCGGCCTCGCGACGGAAGGCTACAAGCCGTTCGCGGCGATCTATTCGACTTTCCTGCAGCGCGCCTACGATCAGGTCGTCCATGACGTCGCGATCCAGAAACTGCCGGTGCGTTTCCCCATCGATCGCGCCGGCTTCGTCGGCGCCGACGGCGCCACCCACTGCGGCGCCTTCGACACCACCTTCCTGGCAAGCCTGCCGGGCTTTGTCGTGATGGCGGCGGCCGACGAAGCGGAACTGCGCCACATGGTGCGCACCGCCGCCAGCTATGACGATGGCCCGATCGCCTTCCGCTATCCGCGTGGCAACGGGGTCGGCGTCGACATGCCCGAGCGCGGCTCGGTTCTCGAGATCGGCAAAGGCCGCATCGTCCGGGAAGGCAGCAAGGTTGCCCTGCTGTCCTTCGGCACGAGGCTGCAGGATTGCCTTGCCGCCGCCGAGGAACTCGGCGCGGCCGGGCTTTCCACCACGGTCGCCGATGCCCGCTTCGCCAAGCCGCTCGACCAGGATCTGATCCGGCGGCTGGCCCGCTCGCACGAGGTCCTGGTGACGGTGGAGGAGGGCGCTATCGGCGGCTTCGCCAGCCATGTGCTGCAGTTCCTTGCCCATGAAGGATTGCTGGAGAACGGCCTGAAGGTACGCCCGCTGGTTCTGCCCGACGCCTTCACCGACCACGCCAAGCCGGAGAAGATGTATGCCGATGCCGGTCTCGACGCCGCCGGGATCGTGCGCACCGTTTTCACGGCCCTCGGCCAAACAGTCCGCGCCCAGCGCGCCTGAATCAAAACCTCAACAGCTTGAATCAGTTTGCCGGCTTGATGCCGTAACGCACTGTTAACGCAGCCGTTTGGCGTTTCGCTTACCGTGTCCCTTGGCGGTTTTTCAACTGCGCCCTGCTAGATCACTGCCAGGCAGGGAGACAACAACAATGAAGACGCTTCTGTGCGGCGCGGCCCTTTTGACCGTGATGGTCGTGCCGGCTGCCGCCGAAACGCGCTACGACCGCAATCTCGAAAAGGCGGTGGTCCGCATTGTCGCCGGCAAGATCGGCGATATCCGCGGCGGCTTTTCCTACAGGCAGGTGCCGCAGCTCGTGATGCTGCCGGACCCTTCACCTCAGCCCGCTGTTGCGACCGAGCATCCGCGTCAGCAAGCGTCAGAGGATGGGGACGACGGTTTGTCTCCAGCCGTCGAGCGCCAAGTGTCCCGCACGATCTTCTAGAGAAATTCCAGGAAAAGTGCGTAGCGGTTTTCCCGGGAAAAGCGCGCAGCGCTTTCCCTAGGGAATTGCGTGAAAACAAAGAGTCTAAAACCACATATCGCGCACGCAGCGGCCATCGCGTGGCAGATCGTCGTAAGAGTCGAGACCGTCGAAACGGTCGATCGGCAAGTCGGCAACGGCTTCGGGCGGCGCCAGCCGCACATTGACGGCGATGCGTATTCGGCCAGAATCGCTGGCGCGCATGCCGCGCCATGCCAGCACGCAGGCGCAGATCGGGCAAAACAGGATTTCAAGCGACGGCTTGTCCTTTGCGGCGCGCGTATAGCTGGCCGTCGGCCCCGAAACGCGAATGCGCTCGTCGGCATAATCATAAGCCCAGAGCGCGCCATAGCGACGGCAAAGGGTGCAGTTGCAAGCCGTCACCGGGCCGGGATCGCCTTCCAGGGTCCAGTGGGCAGCGCCACAGTGGCAGGTTCCCGTCAGCATGCGTTCTCCCCGGTTCCGACGATGGAGGCTCTACTCGACGACCATTTTGCCGGACCCGATGCGATGCGCGCAAGCCGCGGCTTGGCTCGCTACACCAGCCGCTCACGCACGACGTCACCTTAGTTCCGTGTAATGTCCTTGCCTTCACCGCGGGCTTTCGCCAGAGAAGGCCGATGAATTCGCCTCCGCCAGCCAGCACACGCCAGCGGCTCGACGACCTGCTCGTCCAGCGCGGGCTGTTTGCCAGCCGTTCGCGCGCCCGCGACGCGGTCGAGCGCGGCACGGTGATGGTTGACGGCGCCATTGCCCGCAAGCCCGGCCAGAACGTTTCGCCGCAATGCCTTGTTGTCATCGACGATCCGGCGCGAGGCTATGTTTCGCGCGCGGCGCTCAAACTGATCGGCGGACTGGACCATTTCGGCCTCGATCCCGCCGGCCGCGAAGCCCTCGACATCGGCGCCTCGACAGGCGGGTTCACCCAGGTGTTGCTCGAACGCGGCGCGTCCCATGTCACGGCCATCGATGTCGGCCACGGCCAGATGCATCCCGATGTCGGCGGCGATCCGCGCGTAACCGTGATCGAAGGCTTGAATGCGCGCGATCTCACGACCGCCGATCTTGCCGGCCGCAGTCCGGATTTCATCGTTTCCGACGTCAGTTTCATCTCGCTTAAACTGGCGCTGCCGCCGGCGCTTGCTCTTGCCAAGCCCGGTGCCGGCGCGGTCTTTCTGGTCAAACCGCAATTCGAGGCCGGTCGCGAGGCGATCGGCAAGGGCGGTCTGTTGAAGGATCCCTTCGATGCCGCCCGTGTCGCGGGCCTGCTGCAGGATTGGCTGGATGCTGTTCCCGGCTGGCGCTCGCTCGGCCTGCATCTGTCGCCGATCGAAGGTGGCGACGGCAATCGCGAATTCCTGCTCGGTGGGATCAAGGACCGATGAGCGCACGCTTCACGATACGAAAGCTCGGATCGCAGGGTGACGGCATCGCCGAAACCGAAAGCGGCGATCTGTTCATTCCCTTCACGCTGCCGGGCGAGACCGTCACTGCCGCGCGCGAACGGGATCGCGCCACGCTGATGGCGGTGCTGGAGGCCTCGCCGCTGCGCATCGAACCCGCCTGCCGCCATTTCACCGAATGCGGCGGCTGCGCCCTCCAGCATTTCGAGGCCGAAGCCTATCGCCAGTGGAAACGCGAAAAGGTGGTGCACGCCCTGAAGGGCAAGGGGATCGAGTGCGAAATCGGAGAGTTGGTCGCGTGCGCGCCGCAGTCGCGCCGCCGTGTCGTGCTTGCCGCCCGGCGCACCGAAACAGGGATGTTGCTCGGCTTCAATCGCCATCTGTCGCCGGAAATCATCTCAATATCCGAATGCCCGATCTCGCTGCCCGAGATCGTCGCGGCACTCGGCCAGCTGAAGGCGCTGGCCGAACTGATATGCGCCACCACCAAATCGTTCCGGATGGCGGTCACCGTTACGGGTTCCGGTCTCGACATCGCGGTGCATGACTCCGGCAAGCTCGGCGAACACCAGCGCCGTATCGCCTCCAATTTTGTCATTGCGCAGGGCTTTGCCAGACTGTCCATCGATGACGAGATCGTCATCGAGCCAAGGAAGCCCGTGGTCATGTTCGGCAGCGTCGCGGTGGCGCTGCCGCCGGGCGCCTTCCTGCAGGCGACCGAGGCAGCCGAACGGTCCATGGCCGAGATTGTCGGCGGACATCTGAAGCGAGCCAAGAAGGTCGCCGACCTTTTTGCCGGTTGCGGCAGCTTCGCCTTGCGGTTGGCCGCGAAGTCGGAAGTGCACGCGGTCGAAGGCGATGCGGCCGCACTTTCGGCGCTCGACCGGGGATCCCGCTTCGCGACAGGCATCAAGCGGGTGACGGGCGAGCGGCGCGACCTGTTTCGACGGCCACTGACATTCAAGGAGTTGAACACCTTCGACGGCCTGGTCTTCGATCCGCCGCGCGCCGGCGCAGAGGATCAGTCGAAGCAGATCGCCCGCTCGGATGTTCCATTCGTTGCCGCAGTGTCCTGCAACCCGGTGACGCTGGCTCGCGACCTGCGCATCCTCATCGACGGCGGATATGCGTTGAAAAGCGTGACGCCGATCGACCAGTTCCTGTGGTCATCCCATGTCGAGGCCGTCGCGCTGCTGGAGAAGCCGAAGCGGCGGCGGTAGTTCACGACCGCCGGTTCGCAGGAAATTTCTGAAGCCTCTGTTCTTTCGACGAAATTGCGCCCCAAAAGCCGCCTTTGCGCGGGCTCCTAATTTCGCATCTTTGGGAAACATTTCGACCCATTCGTCGTTACTAATATGAACCGATGGCGATAACGGACATGCAGACGCTTCAGAAATTCACCGGCCTCATCGTCGTTCTTATCTTTTTCGCGGTCAGCTCGGCGACCGGGGCTCTCGCGCAAGGTGAAAGGCGCTTGGCGTTCGTCATCGGCAATGGCGCGTATCAGTCCGGCGAGCTCGCGACCGCCGCCAATGATGCGGGCCTGATCGCGCAGACCTTGCAGGCGGCCGGGTTCGATGTGGTCGGGGCGCGCGATGTCGATCAGGAATCGCTGCGCGGCGCATTGCGCGATTTCCTCGGCAAGGTCTCCGCCGCCGGTCCCGACGCGACCGTTTTCGTGTACCTTGCCGGCCGCGGCGTGCAGTTCGAAGGTGAGAACTATTTCTTGCCGGTCGACGCCCAGATCGCCAATCCGGCTGACGTGCCGCTGCAGGCCATGCGCCTCTCCGATGTCACCAAGTCCCTGGCCGGACTGCCGGCGAAGGTCAATATCGTCGTCCTCGATGCGGCCCGGCCGAATGCCTTCCCAAAAATGAGCCAGCCGCTGGCCGGCGGTCTCGCGCTGGTCGATCCCGACCCGAACATGCTGATTGCCTTCAATGCGGCTCCGGGAACAGTCGCGCCGGAAGGCAAAGGTCCCTACGGCGCCTATGCTCAGGCGCTCGCCGAGATGATACGCGATGGAGGCCTGTCGCTTGACGACGTGTTCGATCGCACACGGCTGCGTGTCAACGAGGTGACGCAAGGCGCGGAAGTGCCGTGGAGCGCCTCGAAAATCATTGCGCCGTTCGTCTTCTTCGACCGTGCCGCGGACGCGCCCGCGCCCAAGGTTTCGGAGGCCGAATCCCGGGCCGACCGGACCAGGGCGATCCGCGATTTCAACGCTCATGACGCCTATGTCGCGGCTCTCGACCGCGACACGATGCGCGGCTACGAAGATTTCCTCGTCACTTATCCACACGATCCGATGGCCAAGCGCGTGCGCGCCATGATAGCCGCGCGGCGCGAGGCGATCACGTGGCGCGAGACCTGGCTGCAGGACACGCCGGAAGCTTACTGGTCTTATCTGCGGCGCTATCCGCATGGTCCGCATGCTTGGGACGGGCGCCGGCGGCTCGAACATTTCAATGCTGCCCTGGAGCCGCCGGCGGAATTCACCGTCTATGAGTATGATTTGCCGCCGCCGCCCGAGGAGGAAATCGTCTACGTCGACAGGCCGGTGCTCTATTTCGACGACCCCGAGTTCGGCTTCGAGCCGCCGCCGCCCGTGGCCGTGATATTCCTGCCGCCGCCGCCGCCGGATTTCGTCGTGCTGGAGGCGCCGCCGCCGCCGGTCGACGTCTTCGTCCTGCCGACGCCGGTGTTCGTGCCGATACCTGCGTTCATCAACCCGCCGCGTCACATCGTGCCGCCGCCGAACGACATCATCTTCAACAACATCCACAACACGACCGTCATCAACAACATCAACAATACGACGATCAACGAGACCGCCAATCAGGCCCGGCAGCCAAGCGGCGGTCTCACCACCGGGCAGAAGATGGCCGTTGGTGCGGGCGCGGCCGCGCTCGCGGCCAAGGTGGCGCTGCCGCCTCTGCTGCAGAAAAAGGCCGTGCTGTCCAAGCAGAGTCAGGGCGGCCAGCCTCTGAAGCCCGGCCAGGCTGCCACGCAGGGCCAGCAGCCGGGTGCGACGCCACAGTCGAAGACGGGCAAGCTCTCGACCGACCACGCGTTGCCGGGGGCCAACGGCAAGACGCTGCCGCTCGTCAACGGCAAGCCGGTGCTCAACGGCCAGAACGCACCAAACCGGAAAGTGCTTGGCAAGCAAGGCACGGTGAGCGGCAACCAGCAGCCTACCGGAAATGCCGGTGCCGCCGTGACCGGCAATGGCCAGCAGAACGGAGCTGTCAACGGTCAGGGCAAGAATGGCAAGTTCCGCAAGCTGCCGACCGTCAATGGCGCGCAGGGCGAGAACGGGCAGAACGCTCGGCAGAGGCCCGGGAAGAACAACCCGAATGCGTTGTCCGGCCGAGGCAAACCGAAGAAGCTGACCCGCAAGGATCTGTCGGCAGGCCAGACGGCTGTCGGACCGAGCGATCAAGGCTCGGCCAACGGAAGCGAAAGGGGCAAGAAGCTCCGCAAGCTGCCGACCGTCAATGGCGCGCCGGCCGACAACCGGCCGAGTGTGCAGGAGCGGCTCAGGAAGAACAATCCGAGCGCGTTCTCCGACCAGAATCAGGGTTCGGCCAATGGGAACAGGAGGTTCCGCAGGTTGCCGAACGGTCAAGATGGTTCCGCCGGTGCGAGCACCAACGTCCAGCGCAACTTCAAGCGGCAAAGGCCGAACGTGCAGGTGCTGAGGCCGCAAAGACCGGAGTTCCAGGCGCAGCCGAAGCCTCAGGTGCAAGAGAGACGCCTGCAGCAACAGCCGAGGCCTCAGCCTCAGGTGCAGCAACGACGCCTGCCGCAGCAACCCAGGGAGCAGCCGCCACAGGGAAACAAAAAGCCGACCTGCGGGCATCCTGGGGAGCCGCCCTGCAAGCAATAGCCCGGCAGGCTTGCTCGGCCGCGGGCGGCAACGCCCCGTTCATGAGCCGGATTTTCCGGACTGTGAACTTGCGATGTAGAGGCATCAGGTTGATGAAGCGTCAGGCGGTCGAAGAAGACCGCTCCGGTCCCAGCGAGAGCAATTCCGGGAAAAGCGGCGACTTCGCCCTGGCCTCCGTTCGCAATTTAAGCAAGGAATAGAGCGGTTCGCCGTCTCCATAAAACGGTGAAACGCTCCAGCCTTTACGAGTCGGGCAATATTCGCTTCGCGGTGCCGCCTCGCTGGTTGATCGATAACCAGACGTTCGGATTCTGCTGCGACTGACGTTTCAGGAAATAATAGCCGGTCGCGTTCCAGGGCCTGATTTCGTCGACCATATTGTCGAGGATGAGATCGCCTTTGTCGGTTTTCACTGTCAAGACGGTGTGGCCTTCATTGTTGAGGTCGCGCACCACCGTCATCAACAGCGCCTGCCGGGGAAATCCAGCCTCCTGAAGGAGCTTGCGCTTGTAGAGTGCGTAGATCTTGCAGTCGCCCTTGCCGTCCACCGGATAGTCCCAGTGGTCCATCATCGTGCCCCAGTGCTCGTAATTGCTCACGGGTTTGATGGAACTGTTCGCCTTCTGATTTATCCGTTTGAGGATGCGGAGGGTCCGCGCCGTCAGCTTGACATTCGCGGCCGGCAGAGCGGGCACCTTGCACTCTTTTGGTCGGCGATGACAGAAATCGATCCAACCGTAGGGGACGCTGGTGCTTCCACCCACGGAGGCCGAGCGCAACCCGTCCATGGAATATTGGGTCGATCGCGACTTGAACAATGTCGACTGCGCCGACGCCGGACTGGCTAGCAGCGATGTCGCGCCAATCAACGAAACAAGGCCAAGCCGGAGAGCCATGACGGGGGAATGCCGCATTGCCAAAACCACCACCGCAACGAGGAACTGGTGCTGCGTTCGTGCGCCAAAGGCAGCCCAGGCAGTCAAAGACCTAATAATTTGTTAATGTGGATTGTGTTCACTTCAAGGTCCGGCCGGGTTCAGGCTGGAAACGCCGGCATCAGGCCGTCGCTGAAAAAATACGCTCGACGAAGGCAGGCGCCATCCGGGTCGCTGGCCCCTTCACCTGTTCGTCGAAGCGGGAGGCTCAGCCGGCGCATTTCAGGTTGAGTTCGATCGTCGAGGAGCCGGCGGCGCGCCTGTATCCGGAAAACATCACTCGGCGGGTGATGATACCGGAGCGGCACCGAGCCTCAAACCCGCGTGCCGCCGACCGTCATCTGGTTCATCCTCAGATGCGGCTGGCCGACGCCGACAGGTACGCCCTGGCCGGCCTTGCCGCACATGCCGATGCCATTGTCGAGCTTCATGTCGTTGCCGACCATCGTGACGCGGTGCATGGCGTCAGGCCCGTTGCCGATCAGCATGGCGCCCTTGATCGGCTGCGTCACCTTGCCGTTCTCGATCATGTAGGCCTCGGTGCAGCCGAAGACGAATTTGCCCGACGTGATGTCGACCTGGCCGCCGCCGAAGGAGACGGCGTAGATGCCGTTCTTGACGGAAGCGATGATCTCGTCCGGCTCCATGTCGCCCGAGGTCATGTAGGTGTTGGTCATGCGCGGCATCGGCTGGTGCGCATAGCCTTCGCGCCGGCCGTTGCCGGTGGCTTTCATGCCCATCAGCCGGGCATTCTGCCGGTCCTGCATGTAGCCGACCAGCTTGCCGTCCTCGATCAGCACGTTGCGGGCCGAAGGCGTGCCTTCATCGTCGACGGTCAGCGACCCTCGCCGTTCGGGGATGGTGCCGTCGTCAACGACCGTAACGCCCTTGGCGGCCACCTGCTGCCCCATCAGGCCGGCGAAGGCCGATGTCTTCTTGCGGTTGAAATCGCCTTCCAGTCCGTGCCCGACGGCTTCGTGCAGCATGACGCCCGGCCAGCCGCTGGACAGCACGATGTCGAAAGTACCGGCCGGGGCCGGGATCGCCTCCAAATTGACCAGCGCCTGCCTGAGTGCCTCCCTGGCGGCGTGCTTCCAGCTATCCTCGATAAGGAAGTCGCCGAACGCCTTGCGTCCGCCCATGCCATAGGAGCCGCTCTCCTGACGGTCGCCGTCGCCGACGACGACCGAGACGTTGACGCGGACCAGCGGCCTGACATCGCGCACCACCTGGCCGTCGGCGCGAACGATCTCGACATGCTGCCAGGACGCGGCGATCGAGGCCGTCACCTGGCGCACGCGCTGATCCTCGGCGCGCAGCCAGGCGTCGATTTCCTGCAGCAGCTTCGCCTTGGCCTCGAAGGAAGGCGAGGGGATCGGGTTCTCGTCGCCGTAGAGGTGGCGGTTGGTTCGGGCGGGGGCTGCGGCAAGCGTACCGGAATAGCCACCCTTGACTGTCGACACGGCTTCGGCCGCGCGCAGCAGCGATGCCTCGGACAGGTCGCTGGAATGGGCGTAGCCGCTGGCTTCGCCCGCGACCGCACGCAGGCCAAAGCCCTGGTCGGTGTTGAAATTGGCGGTCTTGAGCCGGCCGTTGTCGAACATTAGCGCTTCGCTCTCGCTGTATTCGAGGAAAAGCTCGCCGTCGTCGGCGCCCTTGATGGTGTCGGAGACGATCTGCTTGATGCGGTCGTCTGAAATGTCGAATTGGCCGATCAGGCTGTTCATGGCGCGTCCGTCCGTCCGTGGGATGATTGCTTTCCCCCGATGTAGGCGTGAAGCCGCGCCCGCACAATCGGCAATGAAGATCGGCGCCGACGAATGACACCGTCCGCCGGATGCAAGGCATGCGTCTGGCGTCGGCAAGAGCCGCGTCCAGGTCTGGTTCAGCGCGAAGCCGCGATCAGGGCAGGGCGGCGAAACCCTCGGCGAAACCCTTGAGGTCGACCGGGATGCCGATGCCTTCTTCAGGCGTCTGGAAGACGATGAACGTTGCCGACGTGCCGGTCTTCAGCGTGTCGAGCAGCGGCTTTTCGAGAATGACCTCGGCATAACAGCCGTCCTGGAAGCAGCGCACGAAATAGGCGCGGCCAATGTCCTTGCCGTCGACGTTGAGGCCGAGGCCGTTTGGCAACAGCACGCCGAGCGGCGCCAGCACGCGCAGGATCTCGGCCTTGTTGTCGGCGGTGCGCAGCACGACGACCGAAAGCCCCATCTCCGGACGGTCCTCGGCGACGACGTTCTGCATCATCACGCATTGTTCCGAGGTGGCTCCGGCCGGCGTGTCGCAGATGATCGACCAGGCGCCATGCGTCGACTTGACCGTGCCGCTCGGCTGGGCCGCATCGGCTTGACCAGCGACGAACAGACCGGCCGCGGACAGGACGGCGAGAAACACGGCGTTCGCCAGGGTTCTCGAGAGGCCCGGTCGCGTATGCCTCAGTCTCGAAAGCCAAGAGTTCATGACGGCTCCATTGCGAATCACGGCACTTTAAGCCGCGCCAATGCCAAGTAAAGGACGAGACCGCGGCCGGACTGTCCCGAACAGCGCTTTTCCCTGCCAAATTCGCCTGAATTACGACGCTTTGCCCGGTCGCCGGCATAGGACGGACAGCCCGCCGAATAGACCCGATTCGCCACCATGGCCATTGCCCCGGACGAGCCACGCCAGCTCGCGCGCAAAAATGCCGCACGGTTTCGACCGCTCCTTTCTTGCGGAGGGAAAAAGAGTATGGTTTGAACCACCTTGAGACTGTCGGGATTCCCGTCCCGGCATTGTTCGTTATTCTCGTTGGCAAAGCCGCGAGGAACTGGGAGACGAAGAGGGCGATGAGAAATTTCCTAGCTGGCGCCAGGTTTCTAGCAAGTGCCAAGTTTCTGAGTGCTTGTGCCGCCGCCACGATTTTTGCCGGCACATCCGCCCATGCCGATCAGCCCGTGGAGTGGGAGACCACCTTCCAGGCGCCGGCGACCGACATGATGCGGCAGATCGAGTGGTTCGGAAACTACACGATGTGGTTCATCGTTCCGATCACCATCCTGGTGCTCCTTCTCCTCGCCTACTGCATCGTGAGGTTTCGCGCGAGCGCGAACCCGGTTCCCTCCAAGACCAGCCACAACACGCTGATCGAGGTGATCTGGACCGTCGGCCCGGTCGTCGTGCTGCTCTGCCTTGCCATTCCGTCGTTCCAGCTCCTGACCGCGCAATACACCCCGCCGGAAGAGGCCAAGCTGACGGTCAAGGCGACCGGCAACCAATGGAACTGGGACTACGAGTACCAGACCGACAACACGCTCGCCTTCAACTCCGCGATCCTCCAGGACGGTGACCGCGCCGCCGCCGGTAAGGAAGACCGCAAGGTCTATCCGCGCCTGCTCGCGGTCGACAATGAGCTGGTGGTGCCGGTCAACACCATGACCCGCGTGCTCGTCACCGCGACCGACGTGATCCATTCTTTCGCCATGCCGTCGTTCGGCATCAAGATCGACGCCATTCCGGGCCGTACCAACGAGACCTGGTTCAAGGCGGAGAAGGAAGGCCTATACTATGGTCAGTGCTCGCAGCTCTGCGGCAAGGACCACGCCTTCATGCCGATCGCCATCCGTGTCGTCTCGGATGCGCAGTTCAAGACCTGGCTGGCGGCAGCCAAGACCAATCTGCCGGGCGCCAACAAGACGCTCATGGCCGAGGTCGATGGCCAGAACAAGGTAGCGGCCGCCGGCAATTGATGCCGCGGGTTAGCAAGATTTAGGGAACGGAGCGGAACATGGCAGACGCTGCAGCTCACGATGGGCACGACCACAAGCCGTATCATGGCTGGGTGCGGTGGGTTTATTCGACCAACCACAAGGACATCGGTACGCTCTACCTGATCTTCGCGATCATGGCCGGTATCATCGGCGGCGCGCTGTCGGTCGCCATCCGCATGGAGCTGCAGGAGCCTGGGATCCAGATCTTCAGCGGCCTGGCGCAGATGGTCTACGGCATGAACGGTGACGCCGCGGTCGATGGCGGCAAGAGCATGTACAATGCCTTCGCCACAGCGCACGCCCTGATCATGATCTTCTTCATGGTCATGCCGGCGCTGATCGGCGGTTTTGCCAACTGGATGGTGCCGATCATGATCGGCGCTCCGGACATGGCGTTCCCGCGCATGAACAACATCTCGTTCTGGCTGCTGCCGCCGGCCTTCATCCTGCTGCTCACCTCGATGTTCATGCCAAGTGCACCAGGTGCTTACGGTGTTGGTGGTGGCTGGACGCTCTACCCACCACTGTCGACTTCGGGCCAGCCCGGACCGGCGATGGATCTGGCGATCCTGTCGATCCACATCGCCGGTGCGTCCTCGATCCTCGGCGCCATCAACTTCATCACCACCATCTTCAACATGCGCGCCCCGGGCATGACGCTGCACAAGATGCCGCTGTTTGCCTGGTCGGTGCTGGTCACCGCGTTCCTGCTCTTGCTGTCCCTGCCGGTTCTGGCCGGCGGCATCACCATGCTGCTCACCGACCGTAATTTCGGCACCACCTTCTTCGCTCCCGATGGCGGCGGCGATCCGCTGCTGTTCCAGCACCTGTTCTGGTTCTTCGGCCATCCGGAAGTGTACATCCTGATCCTGCCGGGGTTCGGCATCATCAGCCACGTCATCTCGACCTTCTCGCGCAAGCCGGTGTTCGGTTATCTCGGCATGGCCTACGCCATGGTCGCGATCGGCGCCGTCGGTTTCATCGTCTGGGCGCACCATATGTACACGACCGGCCTGTCGCTCGACACGCAGCGCTATTTCGTCTTCGCCACCATGGTCATCGCGGTGCCGACGGGCGTAAAGATCTTCTCCTGGATCGCTACGATGTGGGGCGGGTCGATCTCGTTCAAGACGCCGATGCTGTGGGCGCTGGGCTTCATCTTCCTGTTCACCATCGGCGGCGTCACGGGCGTCCAACTGGCCAATGCCGGCCTCGACCGTTCGCTGCATGATACCTATTTCGTCATCGCGCACTTCCACTACGTGCTGTCGCTGGGCGCGGTGTTCGCCATCTTCGCCGGCTGGTATTACTGGTTCCCGAAGATGACCGGGTACATGTACTCCCCTGTCATCGCCAACACCCACTTCTGGGTCACCTTCGTCGGCGTCAACCTGATCTTCTTCCCGCAGCACTTCCTCGGCCTCGCCGGCATGCCGCGCCGCACCATCGACTATCCCGACGCGTTTGCGGGCTGGAACTATGTGTCGTCCATCGGCTCTTATATCTCGGCCGTCGGCGTCCTGATCTTCCTCTACTGCGTGTTCGAAGCCTTCCAGAAGAAGCGGGTGGCCGGCGCCAACCCATGGGGCGAGGGCGCAACGACTCTCGAATGGCAGCTGCCTTCGCCGCCGCCCTTCCACCAGTGGGAGCAGCTGCCGAAGATCAAGTAAGGCGGCTCCCACTCGAATGCGAAACCGCCGGTCCGCCGGCGGTTTTGGCCAACGGAATAATGGACTTGAGTACGCATGGCCCTAGTCGACAAAACCAGCATTGACGAAGCGGGCTTCCGCATGTCGGAAGCGACGGCGGGCGATTTCTTCGCCCTCCTGAAGCCGCGCGTCATGTCGCTGGTGGTGTTCACCGCCTTTGTCGGGCTGGTCGCGGCACCGGTGACCATCAATCCGCTGCTGGCGGTGATAGCCATCCTGGCTATTGCGATCGGGGCTGGCGCCTCGGGTGCCCTCAACATGTGGTACGACGCCGACATCGACGCGGTGATGACCAGGACAGCCAGCCGCCCGGTTCCGTCCGGTCGTATACAGCCGCACGAGGCGCTTAGCTTCGGCCTGGTGCTTTCGGTCCTGTCGGTGATGACCCTCGGCGTGCTGGTCAACTGGCTGGCCGCTACGCTGCTGGCCTTCACCATCTTCTTCTATGCCGTCGTGTACACGATGTGGCTGAAACGCTCGACGCCGCAGAACATCGTCATCGGCGGTGCCGCGGGCGCCATCCCGCCGGTTATCGGCTGGGCCGCGGCGACCGGGTCGGTCAGCCTCGAAAGCATCATCCTGTTCCTGATCATCTTCCTGTGGACGCCGCCGCATTTCTGGGCGCTAGCGCTGTTCAAGTCCGAGGACTATGGCCGCGCCGGCATCCCGATGATGCCGAACGTCGCCGGCCATGCATCGACCCGCCGTCAGATTTTTGCCTACGCACTGGTGCTGGCCCCGGTCGGCGTGCTGCCCTGGCTGCTCGGCTACACGACGCCATTCTATGGCGTGGCCGCTCTGCTGCTGGGCGTTGGTTTCGTCTGGTATGCCTGGAAAGTGCTTGGCATGGCCGATGACGACCGCGCCATGAAGCCGGCCAAGGCCCTGTTCGCCTATTCGCTGCTCTATCTCTTCGCCATCTTCGCTGCCTATCTGGCCGACTGTGTCGTCGAACGCGCGCTTGCCATGGGTGGGGCATGACCATGGTCGAGAAAGAACTCGAGACGGTCACCTTGACCGATCGCCAGAAGAAGGCCCAGCGCAGCCGTTCCATTGCGATGGGCGTAGCGCTGGCTCTGCTGGTCGTGATTTTCTACATCGCGACGATCGTGAAGTTCGGCCACAATTTGTCGGGCAAGATGTGATGAGCGTCGAGACGCCCAGAAAGACGGCCGGCAAGACCGGCAACCTCGTCGTCGCGGCTGTTTGCCTCGCCTTCTTCACCGGCATGATCGGCATGGCCTACGCAGCCGTGCCGCTCTACAAGATGTTCTGCCAGGCGACCGGTTATGGCGGCACGACGCAACGTGTCGAGAAGCAGTATGCCGGCCACGTGCTTGACCGCGAGATTACCGTCCGCTTCGACGCCAACATTGCTGGTGTGCCTTGGGATTTCCAGCCGGTCCAGCGCTCGATGACCATGAAGATAGGCCAGACCGTGCAGGCGCATTACCAGGCGACCAACAAGTTCGATCGCGTCGTCACCGGCCGCGCCACCTTCAACGTGCAGCCGGAACTGGCGGGCCCGTACTTCAACAAGGTCGAATGCTTCTGTTTCACCGATACGACGCTGAAGCCCGGCGAGACGCTGGACATGCCGGTCCTGTTCTATGTGGACCCCGATATCGTGAATGTGCCGGAACTGAAGGACATCAAGACGATCACGCTGTCCTATACGATGTTCCCGGTCGAGAAGAACAAGCCGGTCGCCTCCTCGGAGCCGGCCAAGGGCAATAGCAAGACAGTTTCAGATACCGAAGGAAATCTCGGGGGTTGATATGGCAGACGCGCACGCAAAACCACACCATGACTACCATCTCGTCGACCCGAGCCCGTGGCCTTTCCTGGGATCGGTCGGGGCGCTTGTCACCGCTTTTGGCGGTGTCTGCCTCATGGAATATTTGAAGGGCGGTTCCTTCCCGATCTTCGGCTTCAACATCGCCAATCCCTGGCTGTTCTTCATCGGCATCGTGATCGTGTTGTACACCATGTTCGCCTGGTGGTCGGACACGATCAAGGAAGCGCATGAGGGTCATCACACACGCGTCGTGTCGCTGCACCTGCGCTATGGCATGATCATGTTCATCGCCTCGGAGGTGATGTTCTTCGTCGCCTGGTTCTGGGCCTATTTCGATGCCAGCCTTTTTGCCGGTGAGGTGCAGAACTACGCACGCCACACGTTCACCGGTGGTGTCTGGCCGCCGAAGGGCATGGAGGTTCTCGATCCCTTCCACCTGCCGCTCTACAACACCGTCATCCTGCTGCTGTCGGGCACCACGGTCACCTGGGCGCATCACTCGCTCATCCATGGCGACCGCAAGGGTCTGATCAACGGCCTGGTGCTGACCGTCGGCCTCGGCATGCTGTTCACCATGGTGCAGGCCTACGAGTACATACACGCGCCGTTCGGCTTCAAGGATTCCATCTATGGCGCCACCTTCTTCATGGCGACCGGCTTCCATGGCTTCCATGTCATCATCGGCACCATCTTCCTGCTGGTCTGCCTGATCCGCGCGATGAAAGGCGACTTCACTCCCAAGCAGCATTTCGGCTTCGAGGCGGCCGCCTGGTACTGGCATTTCGTCGACGTGGTCTGGCTGTTCCTGTTCGCCTCGATCTACGTCTGGGGGTCGGCCGGCGCGGTGATCGAAGGTCACTGATCCCACCTTTGGGATTTCGATTTTAGAGAAGGCGGCCGCGGCGACGTGGCCGCCTTCTTCTTTTCGGCGCAATGATCGTCGATCGATGACGATGCGGCTGACTTCGGCAGTTTGCGCATTTGTCGTCTTGGCATTCCGGCTCTTGCCGCTGAGAAGATGATCTGGTGCGTGTCCGCAAGGCCGAACGGCTTCGGCTGGTGGGGTTGGCTGCTTCAATTGGTCGACTGGACCGATGGCCGCATTGCGGTTACGGACTCCGACAAGGACGAAATCTGGGCAATGGTGGCCGATGGGACACCGATCGACATCGAGCAATGACCATGAATGAAGACAACCATGAGTGAAGATAGGGCGATCTGGCCTCCGATCGATCCGATTTCGGCCGGCCTGCACGGCCGTTGTCCGCGTTGCGGCGAGGGGCGGCTGTTTTCCGGCTTTCTCACAGTCGGCAAGCGTTGCGTCAATTGCGGCCTCGACTATTCCTACGCCGATGCCGGTGACGGGCCGGCGGTCTTCGTCATCCTGATCATCGGCTTCATCATCGTCGGCCTGGCGCTGTGGGTCGAGGTGACGCTGAGCCCGCCGCTCTGGCTGCATCTGATGATATGGATTCCGCTGGCCCTGGTGCTGTGCCTGACGGCGCTCCGGTTGATCAAGGGCGTGCTGCTCACCCTGCAATACCGCAACAAAGCGGCCGAGGGCCGGCTGGACCGCGGCGAATGATCGAGGCTTCCGTCAGGGCCGGCGGCCGTTCGCGGCCGAGATCGGCGCTGTTGCTCGCCCTTGGCCTTGTGCTGTTCTTGGTCCTGCTGGCGCTCGGCACCTGGCAGGTCCAGCGCCTGCATTGGAAGGAAGGCCTGCTGCAGACCATCGACCAGCGCACGCATTCGGCGCCGCTGCCGCTGGCCGAGGTCGAGAAGGAATTCGACTCGACCGGTGACGTCGACTACACGCCGGTCACGGTTACCGGCACTTTCCTGCATTCCGGCGAACGGCATTTCTACGCGACCTGGGAAGGGGATGCCGGCTTCAATGTCTACACGCCGCTGGCCCTCGACGATGGCCGGTTCGTCCTGGTCAACCGTGGCTTTGTGCCCTACGACCTCAAGGACGCCGCCAAGCGCGCCAAGGGACAGGTAACGGGCAAGGTCACGGTCACCGGGCTTGCCCGCAACCCGCTGCCGGCAAAACCCTCGATGATGCTTCCCGACAATGATGTGGGGAAGAACATCTTCTACTGGAAGGATCGCGACGTCATGGCCGCGAGCGCCGGCCTACCGGCCGGGTTCACGCTGGTGCCGATCTTCGTCGATGCCGACAAGACGCCAAATCTTGGCGGCCTGCCGGTCGGTGGCGTCACCATCATCGACCTGCCGAACAGCCATCTGCAATACGCTGTCACCTGGTATGGGCTTGCCGCGGCGCTTGCCGCCGTACTCATCCTACGGCTTCGCCGGCCGGCGAAAGAGGACTGAACGCGAGCGATACCCTTGACAGGGCAGGGGTGGGCACCTCATTTCGGCGCTGACGAACCGGCAGGATTTAATGCTTCACACAATCGCCAAGCCTCCTCTGACGATCCGGCTCTGCCAGCCGCGCGGTTTTTGCGCGGGCGTCGACCGTGCCATCCAGATTGTAGTGCTGGCACTGAAGAAATATGGCGCGCCGGTCTATGTCCGCCACGAGATCGTGCACAACCGCTATGTCGTCGAGGGGCTGCAAAGCCTCGGCGCCGTCTTCATCGAGGAACTTTCCGAAATCCCGGCCGAACATCGGCAGTCGCCGGTCGTCTTCTCGGCACATGGCGTGCCCAAGTCGGTGCCGGCGGACGCGCAGGCCCGCAACCTTTTCTATCTCGACGCAACCTGTCCGCTGGTCTCCAAGGTCCACAAACAGGCGATGCGTCACCAGCGGCTTGGCCGCCACGTTCTGCTGATCGGCCACGCAGGGCACCCCGAGGTGATCGGCACCATGGGACAGTTGCCGGAAGGCGCGGTAACGCTGATCGAGACCGAAGCCGATGCCGCCCGGCTTGCGCCAGCCGATCCCAAGGCACTCGGTTTCGTCACCCAGACCACGCTCTCGGTCGAGGATACCGCCGGCATTATCCGCGCGCTGCAGGAGCGCTTTCCGGACCTGCAGGCGCCGGCGGCGGAATCGATCTGCTACGCCACCACAAACCGTCAGGAAGCGGTCAAGGACACAGCCCCGGGTGCCGACCTCTATCTGATCGTCGGCGCCCCCAATTCCTCGAATTCGCGCCGCCTCGTCGAAGTTGCGGAACGCGCCGGCGCCGCCATGTCGCTTCTCGTGCAGCGAGCCGCCGAAATTCCGTGGAATGACATCGGCGGCATTTCGACCCTCGGCCTGTCGGCGGGGGCATCGGCGCCGGAGATCATCGTCGACGAGATCATCGACGCGTTCCGCCAGCGTTTCGATGTGACCATCGACCTGGCCATCACGGCCACCGAAACAGAGGATTTTCCGGTCATGCGGGTATTGCGCGATGTCGAACTGACACCGGCCGACATGGCCTTCGTCAACGGGGCCGCGTGAACGGCCATGGCGGTCTATACAGACGTCGCGGAGGGCGAACTCGGCGCTTTCCTGAAGCACTATCCGGTCGGCAATCTCCTGTCCTACAAGGGCATCGCCGAAGGCACCGAGAATTCGAATTTCCTGCTGCACACCTCCAGCGGCTCCTACATCCTGACGCTCTATGAAAAGCGGGTCGAGAAGGCGGATCTGCCGTTTTTTCTCGGATTGATGGGTCATCTCGCAAACAAGGGGGTGTCCTGCCCGCTGCCGGTGACCGCGCATGACGGCAGCCTCATCGGCACGCTGGCCGGCCGGCCAGCGGTCGTCATCACCTTCCTTGAAGGGCTTTCGCTGCGGCGACCGGCCGCAACGCATTGCGCCGAGGTTGGCAAGGCGCTGGCGGCGCTGCACCTGGCCGGCGCCGATTTTTCGATGAGGCGCCCGAACGCGCTCGCACTCGACGGCTGGCGCAAGCTTTGGGATGCGTCTCGCGGCCGCGCCGACGAGGTCGAGCCGGGCCTTGCGGCCGAGGTCGACGCCGACTTCGCCGATTTCGAGCAGAACTGGCCCAAGGGCCTCCCCGAGGGCATCATCCATGCCGATCTTTTCCCGGACAATGTCTTTTTCCTCGGCGAGAAGCTTTCGGGTCTGATCGATTTCTATTTCGCCTGTGATGATCTCTACGCCTACGATGTCGCGACCTGTCTCAACGCCTGGTGCTTCGAGAAGGATTTTTCCTTCAACCTTACCAAGGGCAAGGCATTGCTTGCCGGTTACCAGAGCGTGCGCCCCCTGAGCACCGAGGAGAAGGCGGCGCTGCCGATGCTGGCGCGCGGCTCGGCGCTGCGCTTCATGCTGACCCGGCTCTACGACTGGCTGACCGTGCCCGATGGCGGCCTGGTGATGAAACGCGACCCGACCGAATACATCAGAAGGATGCGGTTCCATCGGGCGATCAGGTCTCCTTCGGAATATGGATTGGCCGAAAATGGGGCATCATGAGCAAGCAGGTTGAAATCTTTACCGATGGCGCCTGTTCAGGCAATCCCGGCCCCGGCGGCTGGGGCGCCATCCTGCGCTTCAACGGCACCATCAAGGAGCTTTCCGGCGGTGAGGCCGAAACCACCAACAACCGCATGGAATTGCTGGCGGCCATTTCGGCGCTGAACGCGTTGAAGGAGCCTTGCACGGTCGAGCTTCATACCGACAGCAAATACGTCATGGACGGCATTTCCAAATGGATCCACGGCTGGAAGAAGAATGGCTGGAAGACCGCCGACAAGAAGCCGGTCAAGAACGGTGAGCTTTGGCAGGCGCTGGACGAGGCCAACCGGCGCCACAAGGTCACCTGGAACTGGGTGAAGGGCCATGCAGGCCATACCGAGAACGAGCGTGCCGACGAACTGGCAAGGGAAGGCATGGCGCCGTTCAAGAAAGGGCCTTTCAGGCCGGCGGCGGCAGCGCCAAAACCTGATGCCCAGGCAAAACAACCGCTGGCCTCGAAGGCTCGTCGTTCGACCCAGAGCTATTGAGCTCCCGTTTCGCGGCGGCCGGCTGGAGAGTTTCTGTCATGCCGATCGCCTACTACATCACCCATCCCCAGGTTCAGATCGACGCCACCATTCCGGTACCGGATTGGGGCCTGTCCGACGTCGGCCGGGCCAGGGCACACGCAATGCTGGACCAGCCGTGGATCGCATCGATCGGGCGTGTGGTGTCGTCGGGCGAGCGCAAGGCCATCGAAACCGCCGAGGTGCTCGGGCGGCATCTAAATCTTGCCGTGCAGGTCAGGCAGCGGATGCATGAGAACGACCGGTCGGCGACGGGTTTCCTGCCGCCTCCGGAGTTCGAGGCGGTCGCCGATCAGTTCTTCGCCAATCCACACGAAAGCGTTCGCGGCTGGGAGCGGGCCATCGATGCGCAACAGCGCATCGTGAGCGAGGTCGAAGCCGTGCTCGACGTCAACGACGCCGGCAACATTGCTTTCGTCGGACATGGAGGCGTGGGAACGCTCCTGCTGCTATCGCTGAGCGACAGGCAGATCAGCCGCGAAGCGGATCAACCGGCGGGCGGCGGCAACTATTTCGCTTACGATCTCGGCGCGCGCCGCCTCATCCATGGATGGCGGCCGATCGACAGGCTGTCTTGACCGGGCGCTCGGCAGCGTAGGCATGGCGCACAGGCTCTTCTGGTGGCGTAGCAGTTGCTCAAGGATATGGATGGGAGTAATATTTCCTACTATGGAGCAATGCAGGAAGGACGCAGCGTGGCAAACGTTGAAAAAATGAGCGTGGCTGTGACCCCGCAACAGGCAGCCCTGATGCGCGAGGCTGTGGAAGCAGGCGAGTATGCCACCGCAAGCGAGATTGTGCGTGAAGCGGTGCGGGATTGGCTGGCCAAGCGCGAACTGCGGCATGACGATACCCGCCGGCTGAGACAGCTGTGGGATGAAGGCAAGGCAAGCGGGAGATCTGAGCCTGTGGATTTCGATATGTTGCGAAAGGAAGCTCGGCGAAAGCTGACGGAAGCCTCGCCGAATGGCCGTTAGCCACGGCTGACCTCATCGATATCTACATCATGATAGGCAGCGAAAACATACGGGCGGCCGATCGTTATTATGATCAGTTGGAAGCGCGGGCTCGGCAACTGGCGGACCAGCCGCGCATGGGTGTCAGGCGACCGGATATCAGGCCTTCCGCACGAATGCTGGTGGAGGCGCCGTTTGTACTGCTCTACGAAACCATTCCGAACACGGACGATGGCCCAGTCGACTGGGTTGAAATCGTCCGTGTGGTGGACGGGCGTCGGGATCTGAACCGTCTATTCTAATGCATGTCGCCCGGAAGTGTCCCCGGTTCCGGGATAACGACATGCATAAAATCAGAAGCTTACAGCAGGTCGGGCGAATCCTATTCGCCGCGACATGCTGTAGCTGTCTAGCGGATCAGCAGCGCCGTGCCCCAAAGCCCGAGCGCGAACACCGTGTGCGACACGAGGTTGAGGGCGCGGATCCGCATCGGGTTCGGCCGCTTTGAAACCGCCCAGCCGGCGCCCATGCCTGGCGCCAGCAGAAACCAGCCGGCCCCGACGGTGACGATGCCGAGGATGAAGGCGGGCAAGAATGTCGGCGCGGCCAGCCAGCCTGCGCCAGCCAGCACTACGAGGATGATGCCGTAGACGATGCCGACGAAGTAATGGAAAGCCCAGCCCAGCGCCTTCTCGTGGGCATAGGGCGCCGCATCGCCGATGTCGTCGTGAAACACCTTGTCGCCGAGATGCCAGACCCAGCGCCCGACCGGCCCCCAGTTCGGCCGTGGCTGGCCGAACGCCTTGTGCAGAAAGAAGGCCCAGATATCCATCAGGACGGTGGCGCCGACGCCGATCGCGATAGCGCGCCAGAAGATGTCAGACATCATTGATCCCCCGGGGAGCGGGCAGTTCTGGAGCGCAGCCGCTGCCAGGCAAGGCTGGCCGTTGCGGCCTCGCCCTGACCGGACGTCGAACTTCAGAGCTGGCCGAGAATATGAGCCGCGCCGGACTCGTCGACGCCGGGTTTGGTCTCGACGTTGAGCGCGGTGACCTTGCCGTCGTCGACAATCATCGAAAACCGCTTCGAGCGCAGGCCCATGCCGCCACCGGACAAGTCCGCGTCAAGACCGACCGCCTTGGCGAAATCGCCGTTGCCGTCGGCGAGGAACAGGATCTTGCCTTCGCCGCCGGTGAAGCGCGCCCAGGCGCCCATGACGTGGACATCGTTGACCGAAACGACGGCGATGGTGTCGACGCCGCGCGCCAGGATCGCGTCATGGTTCTCGAGATAGCCGGGCAGATGGTTGTTGCTGCAAGTCGGCGTGAAAGCGCCGGGAACGCCGAACAGCACCACCTTCTTGCCCGGGAAAATCTCGGCCGACGTGATCGGCTTGGCGCCATCGGCTGTCATGGTCTTGAAGGTCGTCTCGGGCAGCTTGTCGCCAACGGAGAGGGTCATGAGTTCCTCGCTTGGGGATTGGGGAAGGACGCGTTTTGCGATAGCGAAACGTGCCTGTTTCCGCAACTGGCCAGCAGCCGGTATCGAGACGGCCAAGCTCAAGGAAAAGGCAGCAGCCCTTCGACCGCGCCCGCCGAACTCGTCAGCGTGTAGTGGAGCCCGCCGTCCGTCGGCGTCGTCGAGGGGCGATCGAGGATCGGCACGGTGAAGATCAACTTGCCGTCCTTTTCCGCGCGGGAAGGACTACCGAACATATAATCGCGCTCGCCGGCGACGAAGAAATCCGTTGCCTGCGGATCGCCAGGAAAACTCGCCTCGACCACCAGCGTCTCGTGATCGCCCGGGAGCACCTTGACGCCGAAGTCAGGTTTTGCAGCCGCCGGCAATGCAGTGACACTCGCCTTTACCAATGCCGCGTCGTCGGCATTGTCGGGATCGGAAGCGGGATCGACGCTCAGCCGTGTCTGCACCGGGATGCAGATGGTTTCACAAATGCCGAGAAAGATGTCGGCATCGATAACAGCCGGCTGGTTTGGCGTCGCCAGCGTGAACGTCACCGGCAGCGAAACCGGGTGGTTGTAGCCGGCCCATTTGCCATAGCCATCGTCGTGGCGCTGCGGCGCGGGAAAGGACAGTGTGGCATCGGCAATATTGGTGCTGGCCGATATGTCGAGCTGCGGCGGCACACCTGCGTCCCCCGGGTCGCGCCAGTAGGTCTTCCAGCCGGGTTTGAGCGCGATATCGAGAACACCCTGGATACGGCCGGCATCGTCCGGCTTGCCTGATGTCACCAGCCGCACCTTGCCGCCCTCGCTATTGTACCAGGCGGATGACGAGGCGGTGGCGGGAAGGGAGGTTGCCAAACCGATGGCGGCGCCGAGCAACAGGGGTTTCAAGCTTTGCATGGCGATGATTTGATCGTCCGTTCGTGGCCGCGCAATGATTTCATGGCCTTGCTGATATCATATTTGCGTGACCTTCGCGGGCAAGCCAAGACCGGCCTGGCAATATGGGCTTTGGTCGAATCCGGTACGGCGCATCTTTTCGACGCCCGGGAAACACGGTACCCTGCCTGGCATGGATTTGTTGCGCCACAAGAAGACAGCCGCCGGCGGCGGCTTTCTCGACGATCAGTTCCTGATTGCCATGCCTGGCATGAAGGATGATCGTTTCACGCGCTCGGTCATCTATATCTGCGCCCACAGCGATGAAGGCGCGATGGGCCTGATCATCAACCAGACACAGCAGATGCTGTTTCCGGACCTTCTGGTGCAGCTCGGCATCATGAACGAGCTGGAGGCGATCCGCCTTCCGGCGCAGGCGCGCGATTTCGTCGTGCGCAATGGCGGGCCTGTCGACCGCAGCCGGGGCTTCGTCCTCCATTCGGGCGACTACCGCGTGGACTCCTCGCTCACCGTTTCCGACGACATCTGCCTGACCGCGACCGTCGACATATTGCGGGCGATATCGTCAGGGCGCGGGCCGCGCCGCGCGCTGATGGCGCTCGGCTATTCCGGTTGGGGCGCCGGCCAACTGGAAACCGAGATCGCCGAGAATGGCTGGCTGACCTGCCCGGCGACGCCGGAACTGCTGTTCGACGCCGACATCGAGCGCAAATACGACCGGATTCTCGCCTCGATCGGCATCGATCTCGCCCATCTCAGCATGGCCGCCGGACACGCCTGAGATTCTTCTCAAGCCTGGGTTAGCGGATACTGCTCCTTCAGCGTCTTCAGCACCTGGTCGCCCGGCATCGGCGCGCCGAACATGAAGCTCTGCACATATTCGCAGCCCATCTGGCGCAGCTCCAGCGCATCGCGCTCGTCCGAAATGCCCTCGGCGACCACCGACAGGCCGAGCTCATGCGCCATGTTGACCATGGATTTGAGTAGCACCGCGCGTTTTGGCGTGCTGTCGTCGACGAAGCTCTTGTCGATCTTGATGGTGTCGAAGGGGAACCGCGTCAGATAGGCGAGCGACGAATAGCCGGTGCCGAAATCGTCCAACGACAGGCCGATGCCGAGCTGCTTCAGCTTGGTCAGCACATGGGCCGTCTGCTCGGGGTTGTCCATGACCAGGGATTCGGTGAGTTCGAGCCGGAAGCAGCGCGGCTTCAAATTGGCGCGTGCGATCACGGAACGCACATCGCTGACCAGGTCGCGGCGGATGAGCTGGCGGCTGGACAGGTTGACCGAGACCGACAGCGGCGCATCGCCGATCTGCTTTTGCCATCCTGCGAGATCCTCGGCTGCCTGCTGCATGGCAAACAGCCCAAGCTGCACGATCAGTCCGCAGCTTTCGGCAACCGGGATGAAATCGGCCGGCGGAATCATGCCGCGGCGTGGATGGTCCCAGCGCAGCAACGCTTCGAAGCCGGCGACGCTGCCGTCTTCCAGGCGCACGATCGGCTGGTAGGCCAGCGTGAACTCGCGCCGCTCGATGGCGCGCCGCAGGTCGGATTCGAACTGCAGACGGTCGGTGCCGACGGTGCGGAACGCAGGGCGGAACGGCTCGATCCTGTCGCCGCCGAAGCGCTTGGCCTGATGCATGGCGAGTTCGGCGTCCTTGACCATGTCCTCGGCCGAGGTCTGCGCCGAGGTCCAGGTGATCAGGCCGATCGAGGCGGTCAGCACGATCTCTCGCTTGGCAAAGGTGATCGGGTTGTTGATCGCATGCTTGATCGCATCGGCCACGCCGGCGATGCGGGCCGGATCCTGCTCGGACAGCAGCATCAGCGCGAACTGGTCGCCGGCGAAGCGCGACAACGAATCCTTCGGCTTCAACAGCCGATGCAGGCGGCGCGCGATGGTGAGCAGGATGGTGTCGCCGGCCGAGATGCCGAGCCCGTCATTGACCTGCTTGAAGCGATCGATGTCGATGACGAAGACGGTCGGACGCACCTTCTCCTCGGTGCGGGCTATCGAAATGATCGCCTCCAGCCGGTTCATGAACAATTCGCGGTTCGGCAGGCCGGTCAGATTGTCGTGCACGGCGTCGTGCAGCAGTCGCTCCTCGGATTTCTTCTGTTCGGTGACGTCGACCATGGTGCCGACGCAGCGAATGACCTCGCCGTCCGAGCCGATGACCGGGCGTGCGCGCAGGGCAAACCAGTGATAGTGCCCGTCGGCTCCGCGCAGGCGGAAATTCTGCGCCACCTTGCCACGGCGATGCTCCAGAACGACGTCGAGCGTCGTGCGGAACGTGTCGCGGTCATCGGCATGCAGCACCGGCAGCCAGTTGCGCGCGGCCCCGCCCAGGCTGTTGGGGGCCAGGCCGAGCTGGATGCTGACATCGGGTTTGGTCACCACGCGGTCGCGCAGCACGTCCCAGTCCCACACCGTATCGCCCGACCCCGCAACGGCCAGCGCCTGTCGCTCGAGATCGGAGAACAGCCCCTGATGCAGCGCACCGCCTGCAAAGGCGTGCTGCATGACGGTGAAGCCGATCAACAGGATGATCAGGATCAACCCGCCGCCAAGTGCCGGTTGGGCGATGTCGTTGTCGAGCATGCCGGTGATCGCCATCCACGACCCGCACAGCCACAACAGCACCATGACCCAACTGGGCACCAGCATGATGGCTCGGTCATAACCACGAATACCGAGGAAGATGATCAGGCCGAGCCCGGTCAGCGCCGTGGCTGCAAACGAGATGCGGGCGATGCCGGCGGCGACGGCCGGATCGACGATGGCGACGCCGGCGATCAGCAGCAGGCCCAGAATCCAGACAAGGGCGCCATAGCTGAAATGGCCGTGCCATCGGTTGAGGTTGAGATAAGCGAACAGGAAGACCACGAAGGTCGCCGCCAGCGCCACCTCCGTTCCGGCCCGCCACATCTGTTCGTTGCCGGGCGAGATCTCGATGACTTTGTTGAGGAAGCCGAAATCGACGCAGATATAGGCAAGCACCGCCCAGGCAAGGGCCGCCGTCGCCGGGAACATCGACGTCCCCTTGACGACGAACAGGATGGTCAGGAACAGCGCCAGAAGGCCGGCGATGCCGATGACGATGCCGCGAAACAGCGTGTAGGAATTGACCGAGTCCTTGTAGGATTCCGGATCCCAGAGGTAGACCTGCGGCAGCTTCGGTGAAGCGAGTTCGGCGATGAAGGTGATCACCGTGCCGGGATTCAGCGTCACCCGGAACACGTCGGCATCGGGGCTGGTCTGGCGGTCGAGCGCGAAGCCTTCGCTGGGTGTGATGGCGGCGATGCGCGTCGAGCCCAGATCCGGCCAGAAGATGCCGGAATTGACCAGCCGGAAATGCGGCGCCACGATCAGCCTGTCGAGCTGCTGGTCGGTGGTGTTGGCGAGCGCGAAGACCGCCCAGTCGCCGGTCGAGCGGGCATCGTTGGCCTCGACCTCGATGCGCCGCACGATGCCGTCCGGCCCGGGCGCGGTCGACACCTGGAAGTTCTCACCCTGGTTGCGGTAGATCTCGACGGCGCGCGAAAGGTCGAGCGCGACATCGTCGCGCGCGATCTTGATGGGTTCGACGGCAAAGGCCGACGAAGCCGTGCACAGCGTCAGCATCGTCGCCAGAAGAAAGGCGAACAGCGGCCCGTTTCGCAGGAAATTCGTCAAAATCAGTCCTTCGTTCCAGCGCCCGGCGGATCGTCGGCGATCCGGGCGTAGAGGTAGTGGTCCTGCCAGATGCCGTTGATCCTGAGATAGGATCGCAGAAGTCCTTCGCGCCGGAATCCGGCTTTTTCAAGCACGCGGATCGACCGGATATTGTCGGGAATACAGGCGGCTTCGATCCGGTGCAACCTCAGCGTATCGAAGGCGAAGCGGGTCACCACCTTGACCGCGTCGGTCATCAGGCCACGGCCGCCGAAGCGCTCGCCGATCCAGTAGCCGACATGGCCGCTTTGCGAGACGCCGTGGCGTATGTTGCCGAGCGTAATGCCGCCCGCGAGCTTGCCGCTCGACTGCTCGAAGATGAAGAAGGCGATCGCGGTTCCCTGCGCATAGTCCTCGCGGTAGCGGCTGATGCGCAGGCGCCATGCCGTGCGGTCGAGTTCGTCGGGGGTCCAGCGCGGCTCCCACGGCTCCAGGAACGCCCGGCTTTCGCCGCGCACCGCCGACCACTCGCGGTAGTCGTTGGTGAACGGCACGCGCAGCGTGACGAGGTTGCCCTTCAGTGCCGGCAGGTCACGGCGAAAGAAAGGGAGCGCGAACACGGCGCTTGGGACTTAGACGGCGAGCCTGCGGGCCGTGGTCTGCGTGCCCGGAAGCGAATCGAGGATCGCCTCGTATGGTGCCAGCGTACCCACGGGCCCGACAGCGGTAAGCGTCGGCTTGGTCGAGAACATCCGCGACGACAGATCGGTCAGGCGCTCGACCGTCAGTGCCGCCAGCCGCTCCATCAGCTCTTCCTTTGCGATCGGGCGGCCGAACAGGAGCAGTTGCCGCGCGATCTGCGAGGCGCGGCTGGCCGGGCTTTCGGCGGACATGATCAGCCCGGCGCGATACTGGGCGCGCGCGCGGTCGAGTTCTTCCTGCAGAATGCTCTCGCCGGCCTTCTGCAACTCGTCGACGATGACGGGCACCAGTTTGGCGATGTCGCTCTGTCCCGTCGCGGCATGAACGCCGAATATGCCCGTGTCGGAAAAGCCCCAGTGGAAGGCATAGACCGAGTAGCACAGGCCGCGTTTTTCGCGGACTTCCTGGAACAGACGCGATGACATGCCGCCGCCGAGTATCATCGACAGCACCTGCGAGGCGTAGAAATCGCGCACGTGGTAGGCGCGGCCCTCGAAGCCCAGCACGATCTGCGCGTCCATCAGGTCGCGGTCCTCGCGGAAATCGCCGCCGACATATTGCGCGTATTGCGGAATGGTGCTGTCGGCCTTGCTGCGGAAACCGCCGAGCCGGTTTTCGACCTCGCGCACGAACTTGTCGTGCTTGATGTCGCCTGCGGCCACGATCACCATCCGCTCGGCGCCATATTGGCGTTCGATGAAATCGTGCAACTGCTTGGAGGTGAAGGATTTTACCGTTTCGGGCGTGCCCAGGATCGAGCGGCCGATGGTCTGGTGGCGGAAGGCCGTCTCGGTGAAACGGTCGAAAACGATGTCGTCGGGCGTGTCGTGCGCGGCGCCGATCTCCTGCAGGATGACGTGCTGCTCGCGCTCGAGTTCCTGCGGGTCGAATTCGGACTCCTGCAGAATGTCGGACAGGATGTCGACGGCCAGCGGCACATCGTCCGAGAGCACCCTGGCGTAGTAGGATGTGGTCTCGACGCTGGTGGCGGCATTGATCTCGCCGCCGACGTCCTCGATTTCCGAGGCGATCTCGAAGGCGCTTCGCCGCTTCGTCCCCTTGAACGCCATGTGCTCGAGCAGATGGGCCATGCCATGCTCTTCTTCGCGTTCATTGCGGGCACCGGACTTGACCCAGGCACCCAAGGCAACCGATTCGATACTTGGAAGGGTTTCGGTGGCGACTGTCAGGCCGTTCGACAGACGGCTTACCTCAACACCCATATGGCTCGTACTCCTTAACGCGCCGCCCGCGCGCGGCGGCTGACGTAATCTTCCACCATTTTGAGGTCGGATGGAAGTACCGTGTATTTTTCCTCAAATGTCATCAATCCCCCTAGCCATGCGGGCAGGGCGGGCGAGACCCCGCTGGCGGCCTCGACGGCGGCCGGGAATTTCGCCGGGTGGGCGGTGCCCAGCACCACCATCGGCACCGCGCCAGCCTTGCCCGCCGCCACGTGCATGGCCGCCGCCGTGTGCGGATCGAGCAGGTAGTTGCTGTTTGCCAGCGTCGAGCGGATGGTGGCGGCAACCTCGTCCATATCGGCGCGGCCGGCGTCGAATTCGGACCGCATCCCGGCGATTTCCGCGGCTTCGATGGTGAAAGCGCCCGATTGTTTCAGGCCGGCCATGTAGCGCCGCACCGTTGCCGCATCGCGATTTGAGGCCTCGAACAGCAGGCGTTCGAAGTTCGACGAAACCTGGATGTCCATCGACGGCGAGGTGGTCGCAAAGACCCCCTTGGTCCGGTATTCGCCGGTCGCAAAGGTGCGTGCCAATATGTCGTTGTCATTGGTGGCGATGACCAGCCGTTCGATCGGCAGGCCCATCTTCTTGGCGGCATAGCCGGCAAAGATATCGCCGAAATTGCCGGTCGGCACCGTGAACGACAGCGGCCTGTCCGGTGCGCCGAGCGACAGTGCCGAGGAGAAATAATAGACGATCTGGGCCATGATCCGCGCCCAGTTGATCGAATTGACCCCCGACAGCGACACCTGGTCGCGGAAGCCGTGATCGTTGAACATGTCCTTCAGCAGGCCCTGACAGTCGTCGAAATTGCCCTCTATCGCCAGCGCATGGACATTTTCAGCCGTCGACGTGGTCATCTGCCGCTGCTGCACCGGCGAGACGCGGCCATGCGGAAAAAGGATGAAGATGTCGGTGCGGCTGCGCCCGGCAAAGGCATCGATGGCCGCGCCGCCGGTATCGCCCGACGTGGCGCCGACGATGGTCGCATGCTGGCCGCGTTCGGCAAGCACATGGTCCATCAACCGGGCAAGCAACTGCATCGCCACGTCCTTGAACGCCAGCGTCGGCCCATGAAAGAGTTCGAGGACAAAAGTGTTGGCGCCGGTCTGCACCAACGGGCAGACGGCCTCATGGCGGAAGGTGGCATAGGCTTCGCGGACGAGGCGCTCGAAGACCGGCGCGGCGATCTCGCCGCCGAGAAACGGCGTCAACACGCGTATGGCGAGGTCGGGATAGGCAAGGCCGCGCATGGCGCGGATGTCGGCCGCTGAGAAGTGCGGCCATTCGCGCGGCACATAGAGCCCGCCATCGCGCGCCAGCCCAGTCAGGATAGCGTCGGAAAATCCAAGCGCGGGCGCTTCCCCGCGGGTACTCACATAATGCATGTCACAGATCCGTTTGCCGCCTGATTTTTCCGTTCACCACAAGGTGGTTAATTTCTGCACCGGCTCTAGTCGCATTTTTGCCGCGCGGTTGATATACGTCACCAGCTTTGCGAGAGGGAAGTGCAGTTTCATGGCGTTTCGTATATCAAGTGGTCGCTTTTTGGCGGGTCTTGCGCTCACGGGCTTTATGCTTGCCGCCGCTGGCTGCCAATCAGGCGACAATGGCATCCTGAACCTCGGTTTCGGCAAGAAGGACCCGACCGCGCCTTCGCCGCCACAGGATCCCAAGGTGCTGGCCAGCCAGCTGAACGCCTATTGCCCTGGGGTGACGGTGCGCGATGGCACCGCCTTCTTCAACACCTATGTCAACGAGGTCCAGAAGCCAAAACCGAAGCTCAAGAAGACCGGCGACGCGGCCGCGGATGCCGCGGCCCAGGCCGCGGCTGACGCCGCTGCTGCTACGCCGCCCGACGATTCGGCGAGAATCATTTATCAGGCGTCGATCAGCGATGTGACCCGCGATTGCAGCCGTGCCGACGGACAACTGACGATGAAGATCGCGGTTGCCGGCAAGATCGTACCGGGCCCGAAGTTCACGCCGGGCACCATCACCATGCCGATCCGCACCGCCGTCATGCATGGCACCGACGTACTTTATTCGCAGATCCACCAGTACCAGGTTCAGGTGACCGATCCCTCGGTCGCCACCCAGTTTGTCTTCACCGATTCCAATGTCGTCGTACCGGCGCCAACGGCCGCGGACTATCAGGCCTATGCCGGTTATGATGAAACCGCGCCCAAGGCGACGACCGACAAGCCGAAGCGCAAGAGGAAGAAAGCCACGGCAATGAACTGAACGAGCCCAGGCGACCGGCGGCAAGTTTGCCGAGGCGCATCGTCACATGCAGGGGACAACGGCGGCATCGCTGGCCGACCAAGACCCCCACGCAGTCAACCGAGCTACTCGGGCAGTCCCGCGCGTCGTAGTGCGCTTCCAAGAGCCTCCGCGAGCGCGGGCGCGCAATTCACGCCTGCGAACTGGCGGCTGTAGCGAAAGCCAGGCTGAAGCTCGAGCACGCGAGCGGCGGCCACCTTCGCTTCATCCAATCGGCCAAGGTTGGCCAGCGCGGCGGCCAATTGCACATAAGTGATACTATGCGCCGGGTTGGCTTGAACGGACTTGTAGGCCGCACGGCAAGCTTCTTCGTAACGACCGCGCAGCAAATGGCTCATTGCTTGAGCGTCAAATGCCGCCCAAGTCCACGAATCGAACGGGCTTAGCCGCATACCCTGCTCGCTCCATTCTATCGCGCGCTCGGCTTCGCCGCTCCATCCGAGGATGACGCTGCCAAGAATGTAGGTCAGCGCCGATGACGGGCTGATGGCGAGCGCGGCCTCCAATGCAGTAAATGCAGCGGCGCGATCGTGAGCATCCATTCCGATGGAAAAGCCGGCCCAGGTCAGAGCGAGCGCATCATCCTGTCCATGGACAATGGCAGACCGGGCGTGACGGATCGAAGATGCACGGTTGATTTCCTGCAAGCCGGCGCGAAGAAACAGGCAATGGTGGCACATCGCGGCATTGCCATGTGCCAGCGCATAAGTCGGCTCGAGTGCGATAGCGCGGTCAAGAAGCAGCAGCGCTCTGGTCACTTGCCTCGGCATGCCTGAATCGACGTCAGGCTGGGCTTGCAGCACGAGATCGTAGGCATCGAGGCTGTCAGGCCGCTTCCGCTTGACACGTTCGATTTCGGCTTTCCGCACGCTCGGCGCAATTGCGCCGACTGCTGACAGCGCAATCTCGTCTTGAAGCGCAAAGATGTCTTCGGAGCTGCGGTCGTAGCGCTCGGCCCATACATGCGCATCGGTCGATGCATCGATCATCTGCCCGGTAACACGCACATTACCGCCGGCCTTGCGCACACTGCCTTCGAGGACATAGCGAACGCCGAGCTCGCGACCGACCTGCTTCACGTCCACGACGCGACCCTTGTAGGTGAAGGTCGAGTTTCGTGCGATGACGAACAGCCACTTGATGCGTGCCAGGCCTGTGATGATGTCGTCCACCATTCCATCGGCGAAGTACTCCTGCTGCGGATCGCCGCTCAAGTTGGAGAACGGCAGGACCGCGATGGAAGGCTTCTCAGGCAAGGTCGGCGCCGACGCGGCGCGGACGGCTGCCGAGGCTTCAGGAACATCCCTGGTGACAGCCGGTCCGACATAGCGATAACCGCGGCGCGGCAATGTTTCGATCCAGCTGTCGACATTCGCCGTGTCGGCCAGGACGCGGCGCAAGGCTGCGATCTGAACCGTCAAATTGTTATCGGCAACCGCCAATCCGCCCCATCCGGCCTCGATCAGCGCGTCCTTGGATACGGGAACGCCCGCATTCTGGATCAGCAGGCGCAGCAGCGCGACGGCGCGTTGCCCAAGTATGGTCGGCTCACCCCAGCAAAAGAGAATGCCCACCTCCGGATCAAGGCGGAACGGGCCGAACTGGTAGAGGTCGCCCCTTACGGTCATCAGAGTCTTTTAGCAAATTTTTGGGAACGGATTCACGACTTTCCGCCACGAACGGCCGATGTTGCACAAATGCTTGTTAAAAGCATGCGCCCAGCCAAAGGAGGGTTATATGAGCGCCAATGCCTTCATCCGCAGGCCCGATGAGAAGAAGGGCGTCATGCTGCGTGGTCATCCCATGGCTTTCCTCGTAACCGGCGAGAATACCAGGCACACCAGCATGTTCGATTGGACGATCCCGCCGCAGTTCGCCACCGGGCGGCATGTGCACCGGGTGCAGGAGGAGACCTTCTACCTGCTCGACGGCGAGTGTGAGTGGCATTTCGGCGACGAGACGATCCGCGCGACGCCTGGAACCTTTCTGTTCATCCCGCCGGGGGTGCCACACAACATCACCAATGTCAGCGAGAAACCGGCTCGCGTGCTGATGACCGTTTCTCCGCCTGGCCATGAGCATTATTTCGAAGAGCTGGCCAGCCTCGCGGCGCAGGGGGCGCCGGATCCAAAAGCCCTCGCCGATCTGCGAAATCGCTACGACACCGACCAGCTCTCGACTTTGACGACACGCGCGTAGGCTCGTCACCAGACTTCGATGGCCGCTCCGGGCTTTTCTGAGTTCGGACCTTTCTTCCGCGAGCCGCCGGAGCGCTTCGGGAACGACACTGGCTAAGCAAGGGTCGGACGCGCTGGAAATCTTCGCGAGCAGAGTTTCCAGCGAGCCGCCCTAGAGCCGGATGATTTCAGGTCGAGTCGACCTGAAATCCGAACCGTCTCTAAATCAAAGAGATAGAGCATGATGTCGTCCGAAAACCGCTTCACACTTTTCGGCATCATGCTCTAGGCGTCTTCCGACCATTCCGACAGCGCCGCGATCACGCTTTTCAGCTCCGCCCAGCGGCGGATCACCGTTTCGGCGCCGGCCTCCGTCAGGGCATCGGCGTGGCCGGGATAGCTGTGGCTGGCGCCCGTAAAACCGATCACGCGCATGCCGGCGGCCTTGGCGCCGGTGACGCCATGCACGGAATCCTCGATGACGAAGGTGTTCGCCGGGTTGGCGGCGAGCTTTTCGGCGGCATGCAGGAACACGTCCGGAGCCGGCTTGGTCTTGCCGGTCGGCGTCTCCATCGCCGAGAAGATGCGCCCGGCGAAGAACGGCAGCAGATGCACCTTCTCCAGCATGAACTCGATCCGCTCCGAACGTGAATTGGAGCAGATGCAGCGCTGCGCCGTGACCGAGGCGACCGCTTCGCGCACACCCTCGATGGCACGCACGTCGCTGCGCAGTTTGCGGTCGACCAGTTCCTCGGCGCGATCGATCAGCGACACCTGGAACGGGATCTTGGACTTCTCCTCGATCCGCATCAGTATGTCCTTGAAGGTCAGGCCGGCGTAGGTCTCGGCAATTTCCTCCGCCGAGATTTCATATCCGGCCAGGGTGATCAATTCGGCCTCGACCCGCGCGGCGATGATTTCGGAATCGACGAGCACGCCGTCGCAATCGAAGATGACAAGGTCTGGCTGGGGCATGGTGATCCGGACGATGGAGGATGGAGGGATGGCCACTCAGGGTCCAAGCGGCGCGGCATACACCAATGACCGGGCCTTCGCAAATCTGGTGGCCATCCGCGCGCCTTCACCGAATATTTACGCTGATCGGTAACCATAACGGGGAGTAAACAGTAACGCGTGCATTGGGTGTAAAAATGTCAGCCGTGCGTCTTCTCGACGAGCTCTCCCACGCTCCTCAGCAATCCGAATGGCTGGACACCATCCTGAAAGGCGATTGCGTCGCGGCTCTTGACCGCCTGCCCGAAAAATCGATCGACGTTATTTTTGCCGATCCGCCCTACAATCTGCAGCTCGACGGCGATCTGCACCGTCCCGACCAGTCCAAGGTCGATGCGGTCGACGACGACTGGGACCAGTTCGAGAGTTTTGAAGCCTATGACGCCTTCACCCGCGCCTGGCTGCTGGCGGCGCGCCGCGTGCTGAAGCCCAATGGCACGATCTGGGTCATCGGCTCCTACCACAACATCTTCCGGGTCGGCGCCAAGATGCAGGATCTCGGCTTCTGGATTCTCAATGACGTGGTCTGGCGCAAGACCAACCCGATGCCGAATTTCCGCGGCCGCCGCTTCCAGAACGCGCATGAGACGATGATCTGGGCCTCGCGCGACCAGAAGGGCAAGGGCTATACCTTCAACTATGAAGCGCTGAAGGCATCGAACGACGATATCCAGATGCGCTCCGACTGGCTGTTTCCGATCTGCACCGGCGGCGAGCGCCTGAAGAACGACAATGGCGACAAGCTGCATCCGACGCAGAAGCCCGAGGCATTGCTCGCCCGCATCATGATGGCCTCGACCAAGCCGGGTGACGTCGTGCTCGACCCGTTCTTCGGCTCCGGCACGACGGGTGCCGTGGCCAAACGCCTCGGCCGCCACTTCGTCGGCATCGAGCGCGAGCAGGCTTATATCGACGCCGCCAATGCGCGCATCGATGCCGTGCGGCCGCTCGACGAAGCGGATCTCACCGTGCTTACCGGCAAACGCGCCGAGCCGCGCGTCGCCTTCATCAGCCTGATCGACACCGGGCTGGTGACGCCCGGCGCCACGCTCTATGACGCCAAGAAGCGCTGGGCCGCCAAGGTTCGCGCCGATGGCACGGTAGCGATCGGCGACAGCGCCGGCTCGATCCACAAGATCGGCGCCGAGGTGCAGGGGCTGGACGCCTGCAACGGCTGGACCTTCTGGCATTATGAGCGCAGCGGCGGGCTGACCCCGATCGACGAGTTGCGCCGCATTGCCCGTCTCGGCATGGAGCGGGCAGGGGGCTGACTCCCTGCCGCTTGCCTCATATTCGTTGATTCAAAATCTCAACGGATCGCTGCAAGCGATAGAGATCACGCATTGATTCCAAAGCGTTGAAAATCTGCTTGCAGCGTCCTGGCATCGGTGAACAGCACCGCTTGCCAGCCGGCGGCCTTGGCGCCGTCGACATTCTTCTGGCTGTCGTCGATGAACAGCGTCGCGGACGGCTCGAGGCCAAACGCTGCCACATGATGGTCGTAAATGCCGCGGTCCGGCTTGATCTTGCCGATCTCGCCGGAGATGGTGACGCCGCGCGGGCGATCCAGAAAATCGAAGCGTTCGCGCGCTTCGGCAAGCGTGTCGGAGGCAAAGTTGGTCAGCATGGTGACATCATGGCCGCTTTCGATCAGGCCGAGCATGATGGCGACGCTGTCGTCATAGGCGTGCGGAACCATCTCGTGCCAGTGGCGGCGGAAATTGCGGATGTTTTCGGCGTGCTCGGGGTGCTCCGCAACCAGTAGCGCCTCGGCCTCTTCCCATGTCCGGCCGCGATCCTGTTCGATGTTCCAGTCATGCGTGCAGACATTGTCGAAGAACCATTTTCGCTCTTCGGCATCGGGAATGAGGCGGCTGAACGGGATGTTCGGATCGTAGTGGATCAGCACGCGGCCGATGTCGAAAACGATGTGGCGGATTTCAGTCATGGGGCCTCTTTGTACTCAATGGCGACGGCTTTTTCGTCGCGCCGGGTATCGCAGCCTCGATTGCCTTTTTCATGACAGTGGGCAGCGCCTCGCCCGAAATCTCATGGGCGGGCGACCAGAAATACCCTGCCAGTGCATCACCTTTGATGTGGGCGCGAAAGACTTCGAGTTCGAGAGCAAAATGGGTGAAGACATGCGTGATGGTTCCAGCGTGCCGCCAGTCGCCGGGAAAAGGCGCCGCGGCTTGCGTCGTGGCTCCGTCGACCCGCGCTGTCCAGGCGGTGGTCGGCACTTCCGTCATGCCGCCGAGCAGCCCCTTTTCCGGTCGCTTGCGCAAAAGAATGGCGCCGTCCTCACGCGTGGCCACGAAAGCCGCGCCGCGCCGCAGCGGTTTGTCGGCTTTCGGCAGCCGCACCGGGAAATTCTCGGGGTTGCCTGTAATGACGGCGCTGCAGTCCTCGCGCAGCGGGCACAGCATGCAGCGCGGCCGGCGTGGCGTGCAGATCGTGGCGCCGAGATCCATCACCGCCTGGGCGAAGTCGCCGGGCCTTGTCGCCGGCACCATGCGCTCGACATGGGCCCGTATCTCGGCCTTGGCTTCGCTCAGCGGCGTCGTGATCGAAAACAGTCGTGAGATGACGCGTTCGACATTGCCGTCGACAACGGCGGAGGGACGGTCGAAGGCGATTGCCGTGATGGCCGCCGACGTATAGGCGCCGATCCCCGGCAATTCCCGGAGTCCGGTCTCGGTGTCGGGAAACCGGCCGCCGCGCGCCGCCACCAGATCGGCACAGGCCTTGAGATTGCGGGCGCGGGAGTAATAGCCGAGCCCCGCCCAGGCTTTCATCACATCCTCTGTCGGCGCCGCGGCCAGCGCTTCGACGTCGGGCCATTTCTCGACAAAGGCACGGAAATAGGATTTCACCGCTTCGACGGTGGTCTGCTGCAGCATCACCTCGGACAGCCAGATACGGTACGGGTCGGGCCGCACACCGCGTGCATGCTCGCGCGGGGTGATGCGCCACGGCAATTCGCGATGATGCGTGTCGTACCAGGCGAGCAGGTGTGACGCCGTATCGTCTGAGATGGCTTTGCTTGTCGGGGCCTTGTGGGTCTGGTCTGCTGGTGCCATTGATCTTGCGTTGGCCTGGCCGGTATCTGCTGGGTCGTGGCTGGAGAACGCACATGGCAGGGAAAAGGCCCTTCGGCAATCCCGTTCCGGTGAGCGATCTCGCCACCGAGATCCTCGACCCGGTGCTGCGCAGGCGGGCAGGCATATCGATCGGTCTCGTCCAGTCCTGGGAAGAGATTGCCGGACCGCGCCTGGCCATCCACTCGCGGCCCGAAAAGATCCAGTGGCCGCGCCGCCTTCACGAGGATGATCCGTTCGAGCCGGCCGTGCTGGTCATCGCCTGCGAAGGCATGGCCGCGCTTCATCTGCAGCACGAGACCGGCGAGATCATCAACCGGGTCAACGCCTTCCTCGGCTTTACCGCGATAGGCCGCATCAGGATCGTGCAGAAGCCGGTAAGCTCCGGAAAGGCCCGGCCCAGACCTGCCCTCAGGCCACTGAGCGCGGCGGAAAAGGCGAAATTGGCCGATACTGTCGGGCTGATCGAGGATGACGGGCTGCGCGCCTCGCTGGAAAGGCTGGGTGCGACCATTTTGGGCGGAAGGAAAGCCTAGTTCCGACTGGAAACAGTCATAGGTTTGTCGTTAATCTCGCGCTTTCGTGATCACCCTTGTCAGGTTTCGCGATTGGATTGGGGACAGGGATGCCTTAATTCGCGCCAACTCTCGCTTTTTCGTGCCATTGCATTGCAAAATTAACCCTTATCAGGTGATTCGTATGAGCCGTTCCCCGTTTGGTCAAAGCTTCTCTCGCAGAAACGTCCTGACTTCGCTGGCCGCCGTCCCGGCGGTGGCTCTGCTCGCCGCCTGCAGCGATTCCGGCGAACAGGCCAAGGCTGCGGATGTCAAGCCCGCGGACCCGGCAACGGCCGCAAAGCCGGCCAGCCCCGCCGCGGTCCAGGTGCCGGAGGCGCAAGGCACGGTGGATATGGCCGAATTGCTGAAGCCGGGTGCGCTGCCCGACAAGCAGCTCGGCAAGGATGACGCCAAGGTCACCATCGTCGAATACGCCTCGATGACCTGCCCGCACTGCGCGCATTTCGCCGAGACCACCTTCCCGGAATTGAAGAAGAAGTACATCGATACCGGCAAGGCCCGCTACATCCTGCGCGAATTCCCGTTCGATCCGAGCGCAGAAGCCGGTTTCATGCTGGCGCGCTGTGCCAAGGACAACTATTTCCCGATGGTCGATGTCCTGTTCAGGCAGCAGGCGAACTGGGTTGGCGTCTCCAACACCAAGGAGGCGCTGCTGCAAATCTCCAAGCTGGCCGGTTTTACACAGGAGTCCTTCGAGGCCTGCTTGACGGACCAGAAACTTCTGGACGATGTGAGATCGGTCCAGAAGCGTGGCGCCAATGAATTCAAGGTCGACTCGACACCGACCTTCTTCATCAACGGTAAGACCTACAAAGGGGCGATGTCGATTGAGGAAATGTCGGCCATCATCGACCCTCTGCTCTGACATCGGCTCAGCGGCGAAGCGGCAGCGCTCCGGCGCTGCTTGCCTCTCTATCTGTTCACGCGCCATGCGCCCTGCCGCAAAACCCCGGTACAGTTTTGCGGAACCGGTGTATGAGGCGCGTGAATGAAGTTTTCGCGCCTCCGCCTTCTTGGTTTCAAGTCCTTCGTCGAACCCGGCGAGTTCGTCATCGAACGCGGCCTGACCGGCATTGTCGGGCCGAACGGGTGCGGCAAGTCGAACCTCGTCGAGGCGCTGCGCTGGGTGATGGGCGAAAGCTCCTACAAGAACATGCGCGCGTCCGGCATGGACGACGTGATCTTTTCCGGTTCGGGCACGCGTCCCGCCCGCAACACCGCCGAAGTCACGCTGTTCCTCGACAACAGCGACCGCTCGGCTCCATCAGCCTTCAACGATGCCGACGAACTGCAGGTGTCGCGCCGCATCGAACGCGAGGCCGGCTCGCTCTATCGCATCAACGGCAAGGAAGCGCGCGCCAAGGACGTGCAGCTTCTGTTCGCCGACCAGTCGACCGGCGCGCGCTCGCCCTCGATGGTCGGGCAGGGCCGTATCGGCGAACTGATCCAGGCCAAGCCGCAGGCGCGCCGCGCGCTTCTCGAAGAGGCCGCCGGCATTTCCGGCCTGCACACCCGCCGCCACGAGGCGGAACTGCGGCTCAAGGCGGCCGAGCAGAACCTCGAACGCCTGGACGATGTCGTCGGAGAGCTGGAAAGCCAGATCGAAAGCCTGAAGCGCCAGGCGCGACAGGCTTCCCGCTTCAAGAACCTGTCCGCCGACATCCGCAAGGCCGAAGCCACGCTCTTGCATCTGCGCTGGACGCTGGCCAAGACGCAGGAAGGCGAGGCGCGTTCGGCGCTGGCTACGGCCACGGCGCTCGTCGGCGACCGCGCCGCCACGCAGATGAACGCGGCCAAGGAGCAGGGCATCTCCGCCCACCGCTTGCCCGACCTGCGCGACGCGGAAGCCGCGGCTGCCGCGGCCTTCCAGCGGCTGTCGATCGCCAGGTCGCAGATCGAGGAAGAAGCCGGCCGCATCCGCACCCGTCAGGCCGAACTCGAGCGCCGGTTGCAGCAGCTCGACGGCGATATCGCCCGCGAAGAGCGGATGGTGCGCGACAACGCCGACGTTCTCGAGCGCCTGCGCGCAGAAGAGGCCGCGCTGAACTCTGAAAACGCAGGCGCCGCGGAGCGCGAGGCCACGACCCGCGCGGCATTCGAACAGGCCGCCTCGACGCTTGCGCAAAGCGAAGCCAGGCTCGCCGCGCTGACCGCCGAGCGCGCCGAGGCTGCCGCCTCGCGCCATCAGATCGAACGGACTTTGCGCGAGACCGCGGAGCGGCGCGATCGCTTCGCCCGCCAGCTCGCCGATGTCGACCGCGAATTGTCGGACATCCTCGCAAAGGTGGCCGGCCTGCCGGATCCGGCCGAGAAACGGATCCTGGTCGAACAGGCGCTGGCATTGCTGGAAGAGTCGGAGGCCGCGGTGGCGCAGGCCGAGCAGTCGGTCATCGACGCTCGTGGCGCCGAAAGCGCCGCTCGTCCCCCGCTTCAGGACGCCAGGGCGGAACTGGCCGGGATCGAGACCGAAGCGCGTACGCTGGCCAAGATCCTGAACGCGGCCAGCGGTGATCTTTTCCCTTCCGTGCTGGAGCAGATCAGCGTCGAGCGCGGCTTCGAGACGGCTCTGGGAGCGGCCCTGGGCGAAGATCTCGACGTGCCGCTCGACCGCAGCGCACCGGCGCATTGGGGCGAAAGCGAAATCCAGCCCGGCGACGCCGCGCTTCCGGAAGGGATCAAGAGCCTGGCCAGCGTGGTACGCGCGCCGGCACAACTTGCCCGCCGTCTGGCGCAGATCGGTATCGTCGAGGCCGTTGACGGCCGCCGGTTGCAGGGGCTTCTGGCTCCCGGCCAGCGCCTGGTCAGTCGCGAGGGCGCGCTGTGGCGCTGGGACGGCCTGACCGCCAGCGCCGATGCACCGACCGCGGCGGCACAAAGGCTGGCGCAGAAGAACCGCCTTGCCGAACTCGACGCCGAAGCGGTGCAGGCGACGCTCGTCCTGCGCCAGGCCGAGGAAGCGTTGGCGCAGGCCGAGCAGGCGCTGCGCCAGGCAAGCGAAGCGGAGCGAACCACGCGCCAGGCCGGACGCGACGCCCAGCACCGGCTGGACGCCGCCCGCAATGCGCTGGCCGAGGCCGAAAAGGCCGGGGGTGAACTGTCGAGCCGGCGTGCCGCGCTGGACGAGGCGCGCGCCCGCATCGTCGACAGTCACGAGGAGACGTCGGCGGCTTTCGTCGAAGCCGAGATGTTGTTGCAGGACGCGCCGGATCTCGGCGATCTGCAATTGCAGCTCGAACAATCCTCGGCCAATGTCTCTCGCGACCGCGCCGCACTGGCTGACGCGCGCGCCGTCCATGAAGGCTTGCGGCGCGAAGCCGAGGCCCGCACGCGACGGCTGGACGCGATCGGCGCCGAGCGCAGCAACTGGCTGGTGCGCGCCGAAAACGCCTCGACACAGATCGCCTCGCTCGGCGAACGCAAGGCCGAGGCCGAGGCCGAGCGCGAACGGCTGGCCGACGCGCCCGACGAGATCGACGCCAAGCGTCGTGCGCTGCTGTCGCAGCTCACCGAAGCCGAGACCTTGCGCAAGGCGGCCGCCGACCGGCTGCAGGAGGCGGAGACCAGGCAGGCCGAACTGGACAAGGCGGCCACATCAGCCATCCAGTCGCTGGCCGAGGCGCGCGAAACCCGCGCCCGCGCCGAGGAACGGCTGACGGCGGCGGACGAACGCCGGCTGGAGGTCGAGGCGCGCATCCAGGAAACGCTGAACACGCCGCCGCATCTGGTCATCCGCCACACCGGCCTGGAAGCCGACGATCCGATGCCCGAGATGCCCGAGATCGAACGCCAGTTGGATCGGCTGAAGATCGAGCGCGAACGGCTCGGCGCCGTCAATTTGCGCGCCGAGGAAGAGCAGAAGGAGCTTTCCGAGCGCCTGGAGACCATCGTTTCCGAGCGCGAGGACATCATCGAGGCGATCCGCAAGCTCAGACAAGCGATCCAGAGCCTCAACCGCGAAGGCCGCGAGCGGCTGCTGGCCGCTTTCGATGTGGTGAACAGCCATTTCCAGCGGCTGTTCTCGCATCTGTTCGGTGGCGGCACGGCGGAATTGCAGCTGATCGAATCCGAGGATCCGCTGGAGGCGGGGCTTGAAATCCTGGCCCGTCCGCCCGGCAAGAAGCCGCAGACCATGACGCTGCTGTCGGGCGGCGAGCAGGCGCTGACGGCGATGTCGCTGATCTTTGCCGTGTTCCTGACCAATCCGGCGCCGATTTGCGTGCTCGACGAAGTCGACGCGCCGCTCGACGATCACAATGTCGAGCGCTTCTGCAATCTCATGGACGAGATGGCCAAGACCACCGAGACACGTTTCGTCATCATCACCCATAATCCCATCACCATGGCGCGCATGGACCGGCTGTTCGGGGTGACCATGGCCGAGCAGGGCGTCAGCCAGTTGGTCTCCGTCGACTTGCAGGCCGCGGAAGCGATGCGCGAGGCGAGCTGACGCCGAAAGCGCCGCCGCCCGTAGGAGCTGCGCGTTAGGCGTTGCGAAGGATCGTAGCGAAAGGATCGCGGGCGATAAGCCACGGATTGTGGCATCGACTTTCCCGATTATCGCAAAAGTCGCGGCAAAACCGAACCAGTCTTGGAGGGCGTCAGGCTGAAGCGCGTTGAATACGCGACAGTTCGAAACCGCCTTTGCCCGACAAGCTCTCTTCCGCCGGCCGGAACATGTCCTCGAAGTCGAGGTCCTCCTCGAAAACCACGCCCCCGACGGTCACGGCCAGGATCTCCTCGGCGCCCTGAGGGGCAAAATAGACCTGCGAGACATTGGCGCGGATACGCTCGCCAACCGTCTTGGCTTCGGCCTCGCTCGTTCCGGGAAGGAAGACGCCGAACATGGACGCGCCTATGCGGCCGACGACGTCTTGCGAGCGCACGCCGGACCGGATGGTCGAGGCTATGAGGCGCAAGGCCTCGTCGCCCCAGCTCAGGCCGAAGCGCAAATTGATGGCGTTCAGATGTTCAGGATGAATGACCAGGAAGGCGCCCGATCGCTCGCCTGGAACGGAAGGCTTGATCGCCCGTCTCTCGATCAGCGACGTGAAGACCCTGCCATTCAGGCAACCGGTCAGCGTATCGAAGGTGGCGGCCCTGTTGAGTTCCCGCCGATAACGACGGATCTCGACCAGCTTCAGGCCTATGAACACAAAAAGCGGCAGGCAGATCACCAGAGGCAAAACCGTTGCGGTGATCATGCTTCGCCCGAAAGGCGTCAGCATCTCGCTGAACAACATCAGGTAGTTCAGGGTCAGGGAGACGCACAAGCTGCCTATGGTTCCAAGGAACGCCAACCAGGCGACGTTCTTCCATTCGTGATGGGGCGGGACATCAGCTGCTGCGTTGCTCATCGTCGATCTCCGTTCGATCGCCAAGCATAAGACCGGCAAGTTACGATTTCGGTTTCGAAGAACAATACAATTTGACGCTTCGGGATAGATCGCCAAGCTGTTCTGAACAGAGGATGCAGCCCTTTGTGGCGAATCCGGTTGCTGCCGTCTATGGGGGGCCGAAGATTCCCATCTCCGCCGTCCTGGCTGTTGCTTCGGCCTTGCCATAGATGCCGCTCGGCAAGGCCAGCGCCCAGCCATTCGATACGAGCCAGGCGCCGACATCCTGTTTGCCCAGCCTGCAGGTCGCCGCGACAGGGAAGCGGTCGACCGTCGGAGGCACGAAACAGTTCAGCGCCCGCCCGCGCATCCAGTTGTTGAAAGCCGCGCGCGCCCGCTGCCCGCAAGGCCAAGCACTATCGTGAAACAGGCAGACCCGGTCGGCCTCGACGCTCTGGGTTCCGCTGATGAACAATTTCCGCCCCATGGAGTCGAAACCAGCCGACGACGTGGCCACCGGACGGTACAGCGATGTTTCCGGCCAATCCCTGGGCATCGATGGCTTGGGCTGTGAGGCGAGGCCGAGGTCGCCAAGGGGCAGACGAGGTTCCGCCCGCTCCATGTCGGATCCGTCGATCTGCGGCGGTGCGATGAGATCCTCGGCAATCTTGCGGGCTGAATTGACGACCGATCGAACCGGGTGTTGCGCGGCTTCATCGCTGACGCCAGGGGGTAGGTCGGTGACGGTCCGTTCGACAGGAAACAGGGTCGCTGCCTTGACCAGCAGCAGGATGCCGGCGAGAAGCTCGAGGCTTGCGACCGCGACCATCATGCGAAGGCGCGCCGTTTGTCCCATCAGGCCGACGCGCTCAATTCGCTAGAAGCTGGACGTCGATTTGGCAACCAGTTTGAGCGCACCTTTTTCAATCCGGTAAAACGGCATCGAGCGTTCGCTGGATCCATCCGCGCGGAACCTGAACAAACCGGTCGATCCGCGAAATCCACTCCGGTTCTCGAAAACCTGCCTGTTGAAACCGTTGGGTCCGGCAGCGCTCGCGATCCCCGCGGTCAGGGCAACCATGTCGTAGGCATAAGCGACATTGGTGTCGGCCTCGTAGTTGAAGGTTGCCTTGAAACGATCCGAAATCGGACCTGTTTCGTGTTGGTCGAGCGTCGCGATATAGGCGCCTTCGAAAAGTGGGCTGGTCGGATGCTCCAGCCAACGGTTCGTGCCAACCACGGAGGTCGATTTTCCAGGAATGCCCTTTGCCTTCAGGGCGATCAGGATTGGCGACGGATTGCTGTCGCCGCTGGCAACGACCACGGCATCGGGGGCGTCCACCAGCGAACCCATGTCCGCCACCGCCTTTGCTGCGCTGTCGGCGCTCGTATAGGGTATGGTGATCGCCAGTGCGGCTCCATACACGCTGAGGCTGTTGGCGACCCGCTTCTCGACGACATCGGCACTCGCGCCCGCCGGCACCAGCAGGACGAACTTCTTGCCGCCCTTGGCCGCGATCGCGCCGGCTCCCGCGGCCGCGCTGTCCGCCTCGCTGAGGCATACCGCATAGACGCCCGGGCCACCGGCAAAATTGTCCGCAAGAGCCAGGACCACCGGCCGGTTCGAGCCCGACAATTTCGCGACATGCTGCGCCGCCGCCAGTTCGGTCGGACCGATGACCACTTTCGCTCCCGACGTTATGGCCTTTACCGCAAGTTGCTGGGAGTAGGTCGCGTCTCCCCTCGTGTCCTCGATGGTAAGCGTCAGCAGCGGGTTGCCGAGGTCCGTCATCGCGAGCTTGGCGGCGTCGAGCATCTTTCTGCCGTTTTCCCCCTCGGATCCGGAGGCGGACAGCGGCAGCAGCATGGCGACTTTTGTGGGGCCGGTGCCGAGAGACTGCGTTGCCATGCTTGCGTTGGCGACAGCAACCGCAGCGGGCTGATTGGGGGCCTGGATGGCCGCGGGATCGAGCGCGTCGGACACCGCGCCTTTCGACTGGCAGCCGAGCAACGACATAGCCAGCACGGAAGCGACCACGCACGTTCGCAAGCTGTGGACCTGCCGGTCAGATTCCATTTTCTGCCAGCGCGCTTTGGCTCTTGCGGTCAGTTCATGTACTCGACCATGCGGTCGTGAAAACACTCGCACTTGTTGAGCGTGTCTTCGTCCTTGTAGTTGGTCTTCAGGTAGCCGTAAGCCATGCCGCAGGCGACCTTGGCTTCCGAAGCCCAGACGAAGACCGGCCGGGATGAATGGATCCATTCCGGGCTGTTGGCGACGGCGACCGACTCGTCCATCAGCTTCACGACCTGTTTCGTGAGGTCGACCGTGTTGTCGGTCAGCACGAGGTTGGACGTTCCAACGGTACGGCAATAATCGGCCGTCGGACCTTCGATGATGTCGGCGGCAAAGCCGGTCGATCCAGCCAAGAGCAGCGCCGTGGCCGAAACCAGCAATCTTGAACGAATTTTCATGTAAGCCCCTCTCTCCAATCCCCAATTCATATCTTGCTAATGCATAGCATGGCAGCACAACCCTGCATAAGTGCTAAATCGTGACATGCTGCTGCGTGTGTGTCGCGTCGTCATAGAGGATGTTGATCGTACCGGCTGCGGGTGCGTTCTGCAGTACGGCCACATCCACGAAGTTTGCCGCGTTGCCCGAGCCGCTGGTATCGACGCTTACTGTGCTGGTTGCGCTGTTGTAATGCACATAGTCGGCGATGTTGCCAGCCGGCGCCTTATCGAAAAGCGCCGTCAGGTCGATCTTATCCCCTTCGTTGCCGTGGTAGTCGACGATCAGATCCTTGATGTTCAGATTGTCGATCTTGAACGTGTCGGCCCCCGAAGTGCCGTCGATGGCCACGGACGGCTGCGTCGGGGCAACCAGCGAAGTATTGAGTTCCACCTCGACATAGTTGCCACTCGTGCCGTCGGCCATTTGGAAAGTGCCGTTGCCGGTCACGGTCTGCCCGTCGATTTCGCCGACAGCCGGGTGCGCTACTGTGCTGATGGAGACAATACCGTTGTCTGCGAGGTGCGACAATTCCCCGGCGTCGCTGATGCCGTTGGCATTGGCGTCGTTCCAGATCAGCAGGCTGCTGAACGCCGCGTCGTTGTGGTCGATCACGCCGTCGTGGTTGCTGTCGAGCGATGCCAAAGCGGCCGCGCCGCTGGCGAAGTTGCCACCGCCGAAATTCGGCGTGAACAGTTCGGTGCCGTCATTGATCTTGCCATCATGGTTGAGGTCGACAGCCAGCATGCCATCATGGGATGTGTTCCAGGCGAGCTGTTCCTTGGTGCCATCGCCGTTCATGTCGAACTGAACACCGTGGCTGACATCGGAGAAGGCGAAACCATTGTGGTTCAGGTCGAGAATGATGGGGTCGACGGATCCTCCGATGAGGGCGTTCAGGTTCGCTATGGTGACGTTCTGCAGATCGACCAGCGCACCGACTCCGGCATTCGTGGTTGTCTGAGTATAGACATAGGTGTGGTTTACCCCTGAGATCGTTGCCGTGAATGCGAGCGTCGCCCCGGCGTTGCCGATGTCTGTGCCCATGAGATACTGGACAGCCGCGGCGACGCCTGACGTTGTGGTGATAGCCAAGGGCGAGGCGCCGGCATCGGTTCCGAAGAAACTGGCGATGCCATTCGTGACCGAATGAGACTCAACCGTGTCTCCGCCGATCGTCAAGACGGAGTCACCTGCGCCGTCGACGAGGCCGGCTGTGGCAGCCACCAGCGCACCCGGCAGGGTCAGCTTGTCGGTGCCGGCGACGAAGTCGGTGATGATGTCATAGCCGGAAATCGTCCCCGCATTGCCAGATCCGCCTATGACGGGCGTCGACTCCCCAACCCCAATCACGAACGTGTCGGCGCCTCCTCCACCTGTCATCGTGTCCGCGCCCGCTCCGCCGATCAGGGTATCCTTTCCATCGAGGCCCGCGAGTGTATCGTTACCCTGTCCTCCGGATAGGATCGTATCGTGTCCATTGATGCCGGTTAGATGATCGTCGCCATCCTGGCCAAGCAAAATGGTCTTCGCCGCGGTCGCTACGAGATTGTCGACGCCGTTGGTGCCTTCAAGCGTTGTGGCGGTTGGGTACAGATGCGCGGTCACGCTGCCGGCCGATGTATCGCTGTCGCCATCCGTTCCCGTCACCGGGATCTTGATGTCGAACGGGTCAACCGCGTTGGCGGTAGCGAAACTGGCCGAACCAAGCTTGAAGGTTCCTGACGATGCCCCCGAGATCTCGACCGCGCTAAACGGGTCAGAACTGGCCGTGACGGTGAAGGTGTCGCCTTGGTCCAAACCATGAAGCGTGAAAGTGCCGTCGCCATTGTTCGTCAGCGTGGGCGCGGCGCCGCCAGAACCGTTCACAAAAGTCACCGTGATTCCTGCAGCCGTGGTTTCCCCCGAGCCGTCACCGACGAAAACCTTATCGTCGTCAGCATTTACGGCTCTGATGGTGATATCCACCACGCCATTTGCTTTGGTGATCCCCTGGGTGAAACTCGATACCTCGTAGTGAGTGGTATAGTTGGTTCCGGCGATGGTCCCGTTGGTCGATGCGTTCGTCACGAAGTCGAAACGGATTGTCTCCCCGTTTGTAATGCTCTGGCCGTTACCGACCCCGAAGTTTCCGGTGCTGGTATTGACGTTGTTGGAGCCATTTGCCGTCACCAACAAGTCGTTCGGCGTATCCGGGCTGGTGAGAGCTGTGAAAGCATTCACCTGGTTGTTGCCGCCCGTGGCTGTGGCGCCTGCCGTCGTAAATTGAGATCCGTTGAAGATCGTGCCATTCAAGACAAACGACCAGGTGTCGGTTGCCGGATTGAGTGTGGCGGTGAATCCGAGATCGTTGCCATTCGCCACCGACGATCTTCCCTCGATCGTGTGACCATCCGCGGAGACTTGATAGAACAGCTGCTCCCCGTTGAGGTAGACGTTCGCGCCGCTGACGTCTTGAACGGCGGCACCCGTCGTCACGTTGAACACAACATTTCCGACACCGTCTGCCCCCGCGCCCGGTGCAAAGTTGAGGTGTTCAGTCAGCGCGGTGTGCAATGAGTCCGGCAGACTGATGCTGTCGCCGGCGAAAGGCTGCGGAGTGTCGTCCAGAACCGTCAGGTTGACTGCGCCGGAGACATGATCACCGCTGGTGTCGGTTGCCACCACCTGAAGACCATTGATGGTGATGTTGCCAGAGCCGGCGGTATGCTGGAGCTGATCGGTCAGTGTGGCGGTGACCACAGGAGTCAACGAGCTATTGGCGCCGGCGCTGGTGTTCGATAGCGCTAGATAGATTGATGGTCCGAGGTTGGTGGCACCTTGCATCAGTGTGCCGACAAGCTCGCCCCCGCTGAGTGCCCAGCTGATCGAATATCCAGCGGCCAGACCGGAGACCGTCGGCGCTACCCAGTTCGGATCACCTGTTGGGTTGGCAAAGGCGACGGTGATCGCCTCGCCCGTCGTGGTGAACGTAATCCCGCTGATCGCTTGTGCCGATTCGCCAGGGCTGGTGGGGTTGGTCCCGGTCACCACGCCCGCGTGGAGGTCCGTGGCATCTTGGGTGGTGTCGAGAGCGGCTTCGTTCAACGACAGAGATGCAGTGCCGCCACCCCCGGGAACGGTATTGGTCTGCACGTTCACCGTCACAGTAGCGGTCGATGTGTCGCCGTCACCGTCCTTGATAGTGTAGGTGAACGAGTCCGATCCGACATAGATGCCTGTCGGCGTATAGGTGAATGTTCCGTCGTTGTTGTAAGTGACGGTGCCGTGCGCGCCGTTGGTGGTTGTTATCACCCCGGGGGTGGTTGTTGCGACGCCGTCGGCGCCGAAGACATCGTTACCCAGGAGGCCGGTCAGCACTGTAGGCGCGGTGATGGCTGGTGCCCAACTGTCATTATGGGCGGTCGGCACGTCGTCGACGATGTTGATGGTGAGGTTGCCGGCCGGGGCGGTGTCGCCGTCGGCGTCGGTGACGA
>NZ_JAIUGW010000030.1:0-76901 GCF_020164795.1 Mesorhizobium sp. ES1-3 | reverse complement strand
CGCCAACTTCATGGGCTTTGTCAAACTTGCCGCTATCGCTATCTGGCTCAGGTAGTTAAATCGTCACTACGCCCTAGCGGTAAGTCCGCTTTCTAACAACACTGCAAAATTGATTTTGAAGAAACCTATGTCCATTCTCTGGGAACGGAGTCTAGTGCCGCGGCTTAACGCCAGCGCCACGCCGTACGGCGCACAGGCGTATTTCTATGATGCCGGTACGCTGACGCCGCACTGTGATCCCGAACGATTTCCGGTGGTCGCCAACTCGGGCGGCATGTTCCCGCCAGTCTTCCTGGCAGAGCAGATCCACTATCATTTGAGGATCGAGGACGCCGGCGTCTCGACCATCTGGGTTGTAGACAATATCTCGGCGCCGACAACCGTTGTCCCGGACCCGCCCAGCGGGGCACCGACACGCAATATCTGGTGCTGACGGGGGATCTGAAGCAGACATGGCGGGCCTCGACCCCGACCGGGTATGTGGACGCACCACAGGCAATGCTCGTCAGGCGCCGCGGAACGGGCAAACGCCGACACCAGCGCTCTCTTCCAGTTCCTGTGGACCGAAGATGCAACATTCGAGCATGGACGATGCCGGAACCGATGGTGTAAAACCGCCGGAATCTCGGCCAACCCCGATCAGCCGCGACGCCTTGTGTGGCCTGCTGGAGCGGGTAGCGGGAATCGAACCCGCGCGTTCAGCTTGGGAAGCTGACAGGCTACCATTACATCATACCCGCGCTGCAGCCTCGTTATCATGACCGCATGGCCTCGGGCAATCGCAAACCGGTCTCACAATGAGGGCTTCGCCAGTTCACCAGTGACGGTCGGCGCCTCTTCCCTGACCTTTGCGACTTCGCCGCCGGCGGCGAAGCTCGGCCAGAATTTCGAGACGGCCAGCGTCGCGCCGGCGGAAGAGAAATGACCATAGTCGAAATAGAGAAACTGCTTGCTGGTGGCATCCGCATAGGAACAGCCGATGGCGTCGCACGGTGAGCGGGTCGATGAAGGTCGCGCCCTTGGCGAAGAGCTGCACCTGCTTGTTGATGTCGGCATCCATGGCCATTGGCCAGGATGTACTCACGGCGCCTTCGTGTTTTGCAAAGAAAGCGATCTTCTGGACGTCGGCGATGAACTCCGGAGACTGGCCGATGACATAGACCTTGACACCCATGTCACGCAGCCGGTCGATCGTCGTCTGCAGTCCGCCGAAGCCCCTGGCCTGGTAGTCCGTCCATCGGCCGCTCAGGATCACCGCCTGGATATTGGCATCGCGGATGATCGACAGCGCCCGTTCGTTGAAGCGGGTGCAGTTCGGCCTGGCATAGGAAAAGTAGGACAGGTTGGGTGGGCAGCCGGCATAGTTATATTGGATGACGTTGGCCTGGATTTTCTCCGCGTTGGCCTCCAGGCCCGAAACGTAGTGAGCCGCGAAGGAATCGCCCCACAGCAGCACATTGGTGGGAAAGCCATGCGTGCGCGTGCAGTCGGCAAGGTTCCAATCCTCGATCCGGCTCGCACCCTCGTTGAAGCAGACGCCGTTGCGCCAGTCACCCACCACGATCCGTTGCGTCGAGAAATCGGGGAACCGCTGCGGAAAGCCGTTGCCGAGCATACCGGCCAGACCGCCGACGCACAGCAGGGCGATCGCCGTCGCCGAAAAGGCGAAAATCGGCAGCGGGGCGGTGAAGGCCCGCTTCCGCCGGAAAGGCTGCTCGACATATCTCCAGGAGAAGGTCGCCAGGGCGAAGCTGGCCACCGTCATTGCGACGATCGTCGGCACCGAGACGGCTTTCAGCGAGAGATAATGGACGAAGGAATTGATCGGCGAGTGAACAAGGTAGAGCGAATAGGAGATGAGGCCGACCCAGACCATCGGAGCGAATTGAAGCACGCGCGTGGCGACAGGCACGGGGCGGTCCGCGTGATTCTGGCCCGGATGTGAATGCCAGGCCTTCGAACGCTGGCCACGCCGGTTTTGCGGGATCGGGTGAATCAGGCGCCGGGCAGGTAGATCACGGCATAGTCGTCGGCATAGGCCCGCTTCCAGCCCAGTTCATTGAAGAAGGGGATGCGGGTGTCATCGGCCGTAAGCAGTGCCCAGCCGATGGCGTATTTCTTCAACTGGGCCTCGAGCAGCGGTTTTCCGCCGGTTTGCCCTGTTGCGTCGTCGGCTTTCATAAAACCGTCGAGAAACAGCTGGTCCGTCCTGCCGTCGACGTAGGTCTTGATGCCATGGAAAACTAGCGTGCCGCCGAAATTGTAGGAATTCAAGACATTGCCGGACAGGTGGTGATCCCTGGCGAATGCAAGGGCACCGCTGGCCGACGTCTTCGGGCTCGGCGCGACCTGGTAGGCGTTGTTGAGTGCAAGCGCCGCGCCAACCAGCAACACCGCCGTCGCGCCGCAGAGCAGATGGAATTGGCCGGCGAAGAATTTTTCCAGTCCGTCACGCTTTTCGTTCACCCAGACGCTGGCTGACAGGGCGGGGTACTGGCGCGCGACTTCGACCGCAACCACCAGCGGAACAAGCAGGAAGAACAGATAGACGAAGCGCTGATGCGACAGGTAGACATGCAAGGTGAAGACGATGAACAACGCCTTGGCCCAGCCGATCCGCAACCTTGACGTCATAAGCCCGAAAAGCGCCACCAGTATCGCGGCTTCCTGCATGTCCTGTTCCGGGGCATTGAACGGCCGCCACTCCAGGATCAGCGGCACCGCCTCATTGCCATGGGCAACGGTGAGCGTGGCCAGGATGGCTTGCACACCGTAGGGATGGATGAGGCAGACCAGCGGACAGAGCAGGCCAAACGCCACCCACTTCGCCAAAAGAGCGGGTTTCGACAGGCCGGTGCGCGCCAGGAGATCGAGTCCGGCGAAGGCGGTGATGGCGAAGCTCAAGGTGAAGGTAGCGTGGAGGTTGGCCCAGAGCACAACCAGCGCGAGGAGCCACCAGGGCGGAGCCCGCTCCTCTGCCGATGCACGAAACAACACCGCCGTCCAGATGACGATGATCGGCAAGGTAAAGACGTGGGGACGCGCCGTATAGATAGGTGCGATCAGGAAGGCCAGGATGAATGTCAGCGCTACCGCCACTATCGGCCTCAGCCACGCGCTGAGGAACCATGCCGTCACGAAGACTGTCAGCCCTATCGCGGCGATGATCAGCGCGGCGACACCGTTCCATCCGCCGATACTATAGGCAAGGCTCAGAAAGACCTGCCCCAGCCATTCCTTTGCGATCCACGGATGCCCGGCAAAAGTATAGGAATAGGGATCGACCGTTGGAAATGTCCGGTTTGCCAGGAAATCCAGCCCGACTTTCACTTGCCACCAGCTGTCGGGGTCCTTGAGGGTCGAGCCCGCGAATGCGGCTAATCCAGCAGCTATGATGGAGGCGGCGAACAGGCAGAATATCAGCTTGATGCGCTGTGCATCCTCGAGCTGCGACGTGGTCGGAACGATTGCCTCAGCCTGGTTCATGCCGCGCTCCAGGTCATTTCGCCTCTAAAAACGGCAGCGAAGAGCCGGTTTGCCGCCAGATGGGCAAACGGGGTTTTCGGTGAGAGCGCCAACCCGCTGGAACGACCGCATATCCCAGCGTCGTGTTCAACAGGCCGACGGAGCCAGATAGCAGCATCCTCGGACAGTCAAACGAGCGGCTTGACCACATGCGCAAAATATTGGGCTCCAACAGGTATCTTGGTCAGGAATCGTTCGAACGGCCGCAGCCTAGCAAGCAGTCTGGGAAAGAAAATCCGATAGACGATCCGAGTGCCGGAAAGGCCCGCCGCGGCCATTCGCCTGCGCATATGCGGCGAGCTTATCAGGACCGCGTTCTCGTCGAAGGCGCAATTCCTTACCGCGTGGGTGGTGAGTGGATTCCACGGATTGTGCTCGAAGACAAAGAGACTGCCGCCATTGGCCAGCACCCTGCCGATCTCCGCGAACAGTCCGATCTGACGGTTCCCGGGGATGTGATGGAAAACGCAAGCCGCGAAGACAAGGTCGAAGCTAGCGTCGGCGAAGGGGATGGTCTGGCCGTCGAAATGCGCGAACGCGGCCTGACCAGGGAAGCGTTCGCTGGCGATGTCGAGCGATTCCCGCGAAGCATCGAGCAGGACGATCTCGCTGTCGGGAAACGCTGCGCGCATATAGCCGAGCGAATTGCCGACGCCGGCACCGAAGTCGAGTATGCGCCTGGGTTTCACGCCGGCCCGTCCCAGTGACGCCGCGACGTCATCGATCTTGTATTTCGCGAAGAAGTCCGGCGTCTCGCCACTGAGCCTTATGCTCGCGGCATGCTGCTCCTGGTACCCACGCGCAAACTGGTCGAATTCGGCCTCAAGCACGGGCCGCCCTCTTTGCCATCTCCTGCAGGCGATGGACCGGGAGATCGCTGTCCTTGGCCGACTGGCCACGCGAAACGATCTCGTTGACGAAATAGAGCGGCCGCCGCTTCGTCTCCATGTACATGCGGCCGAGATACTCGCCGAAGATGCCGAGCACCAGAAGCTGGACGCTGCCCAGGATGAGCATGATCGCGGCAAGGCTCGTCCAGCCGGGCAGCACATTGCCGACAGACCATTCCAACAGCGTATAGCCAAGCACGAGCAGGCCGAGCAGGCCGGACATCATCCCCAGCAGCGAGGCAAAGCGCAAAGGCACGATCGAAAAGCTGGTCATCGCGTCGACCGCCAGAAGAACCATCTTCTTCAGCGGGTAATGGGTTGTGCCGGCAAAGCGCCGGTGCCGTTCATAAGGGAAGGCGACCTGCCTCAGCCCGATCCAACTCACCATGCCGCGAATGAACCTGTAGCGTTCGGGCATCGCGATCAGATGGTCCAGCGCACGGCGGCTCATCAACCGGAAATCTCCGGAGTCCGGCGCGATCTCGACATCGACCATCCTGCCGAGCAGACGGTAGAACATCGAGGCGGAGGCCAGCTTGAACCAGCTTTCGCCGTCCCGTTTCACCCTTTGGCCGTAGACGACGTCGAAGCCTTCATCCATCTTGGCCATCATCGCGCCCAGCAGTTCGGGCGGATCCTGGAGATCGGCATCGAGAATGAGAATGCGCTGGCCGCGGCAGAATTCCAGCCCCGCGCTCAAGGCGATCTGGTGGCCGTAGTTGCGTGCAAGATCGATGGCGACCACATGGTCGTCCTTTTCGGCCAGTTCGAAAATGGCCTCGCGGGTGCCGTCGGTCGCCCCATCGATGACGAGCACGACCTCGTAGGAGAGGCTTTGCTCGAGGCATACCGCGCTGACGCGTCGGTGAAGCTCCGCCACGCCGTCGCGTTCATTGTAGCAAGGCACGACGACCGACAACATGGGTGCGCGGTGCGCATCGATTTTTCCCGTTCCCACCAAAGCCTGGCTCCCGCTTTGGAAATGGCAATAGCGGCAATTGGTTAGAAAACAGATAAATCAGCGATCGGCGCGGCCACGGTCTGGCCGGCCGCCGTGCGTTTGGCGCCCTGAACGGCCCGGGTCACGAACGAACCGGCAATTCCATGCGGATGCGGGTACCGCGCCATGAGCCCGCCAGGATCCTGATCGTTCCCTCGTGCAGCAGCGCGATCTGCCGGGCGAGGTTCAGGCCCAAGCCGGCCCCACGCGACTGCGGCTGCAGGCGATAGAAGGGCTCGAAGACATTCTCTCGCTCTTCCTCAGGAATGCCCGGGCCTTCGTCGCGCACTTCGATGCCGCCCGTCCTGTCGATCGCAATCGTGATGGTACCGCCGCCGCCGCCATGCTCGATGGCGTTGCGCATGAGGTTGGCGAGTGCCCGCTCGATCTGCAGCACGTTGACTTCGACGCGTGTCTTGTCGGTAGAAGGCTCGAAGGCAAGGTCGTAGCCGGCCTCGATGGCGAGTGGCGCGAAGTCGGCCGCCACCCGGCTGACCAGATCGTCGAGATCGACGATCTCGCGCTGGTCGGATGGACGGTCGAGCAGTTGATGGTCGAGCAGTTGCTGGGCAAGATGCGACAGGCGCTCGATATCATGCAGCAGCCGCACGCTTTGCGGCTCCTGTCGCAGCAACTCGGCGCGTGTGCGTAGGATGGCGATCGGCGTGCGCAATTCGTGCGCCGCGTCGGTGAGGAAACGGTTGTGCCGGTCGTATCCCTGGGCGAGGCGGGCCAAAGCCTCGTTGAAGGCATGCACCAGCGGCGCGATTTCCTGCGGCACGTGCTTGACCGGCAACTGCATCGCACGGGTACCGATATCGACGCGGGCAGCCTGGCGGACGGTTTCGACAAGGCCGGCAAAGGAGCGCCGGACCACGGCCGGCGTCGTGACCAGAGTGGTGGCGCCCATGACGAGGACGATGGGCAGCAACAGGATCGCGATGACGAGCGCAAGCGCCGGCAGGGCGCGCTCCCAGTTCCTGCTGCCGTTCGGATACCGGGCGACCTCCACCGTCGCCGAAATGTTGATCTCGAGCCCGTCGGTCTCCTGGCGCGACGACTGCGTCGCGGCGATGATTTGTACCGCGCCGGCTTTGGTCGAAGCGTTTTCGATATAGGCTTCCGGCCGCGTGTCCTTGTCGGAGAATCCGATCGTGGCGTGGTCTGCTTGGCCGAGCAGGCCACCGAGGTCCTCGGTGTAGACATCCGGAATCGTGCCGGAACGGACGGTTCGCCCGCTACCGTCGCGAACGATGTACCAGACATTGGGGAAGCTCTGGCGAAACGCGGCGAGGTCTTGCGTTTCACGGACAATCAGCCTGCCGTCCTTGTCGCGGTCGACGGCATCCTTGACGGCCGCGACAGCAGCCTCGTTGTCGATGAGCAGCCTCGGATTGGCGATCCAGAGGGCTGCCGCGCACAAAACGATGAAGAGGAGCAGCGTCGCCGCCTGGAGCAGGATCAGCCGGCGGACCAGGATCCATTGCAGCGAGCGCGCGCGCAGCTTCTTCACGAGGCCGCCCGCAGGAGATAGCCAAGATTGCGGATCGCTCGTATCTCGATGCCGGCGGCGACATCGTCGAGCTTGCGGCGTAGCCGCGAGACATGCGCGTCGAGCGCATTCGAGCCGATCTCGTCGTCCAGGGCGTAGACGGCCTCTTCGAGAGCGCTGCGCGTGATCGTCCGGCCTGGCCGTCGGATGAGCGTTTCAAGCACCAGCCTTTCACGCCGCGGCAAATCGAGCGCCTGATCCTCGACCAGCGCCTCGCGATGGCGGAAATCATAGGTGAGGCGGCCAACCATCGTCTGGCTGGCGCGCGAGGTGAACGAGCGGCGATGCAGGGCGTGGAGCCGGGCGACGAGTTCCACCGTGGCGAAAGGCTTGACCATGTAGTCGTCGGCCCCAGCATCGAGCCCGGCGACCCGGTCGTCCAGCCCGCTCATCGCCGTCAGCGCGATCACCGGCACGTCCAGATGCAGGGCGCGCAGGCGCGGGATCAGACTGAGGCCGTCGCCATCCGGCAGCCGGCGGTCCAGCACCACGGCGTCGTGATGGCCCAGACGAGCCACCGCCTCGGCGTCGGCCAAGGTCGCGGCATGGTCGACGATGATGTCCAGACGCTCCAGGGCGGTCTTCAGCACGGAGGCCATTTCCGGTTCGTCCTCGATCAGCAGGACGCGCATTGGCGTTCTCCTTCACCCACTGCCGCAGGATTTGCGGTTCGGCGGTTCATTCGCATTCCAGCTTTGGCCGGCGGAAATTGGTGATGAACCAGCGGCCGCCGGAAGCGCGGGCGTAAAATGTGTAGAAGCATTCCTGACGCTCGATATAGCCGGGCGTTTCGGTCTCTTCATAGACGGTTCCGTGTTTTGTGTGGCGGACTTCGCCACTCGATGTCCCGGAAACCGCCGACGTCGAGACCTGGCGCCACTGATAGGCGCGCTCTCCCTGGCCGAGGTCTACGATCGCCGTCGGCGGACCGTAATCCACAACGACCGATTCGACCGGTTGTCCGACATAATTCTTCATGATGTCGGAGGCGCAACCCGCCAATGCGAGTGCGATCGCAATGAACGATAGCAACGATAGCTTGGACGTCCGTCGGCCGGAGCGATGCGTGGACATTGCTGATTCCCATCGTGAAAATTCACGCAGGGGACCTAGATTGCGAAGATTACATCGACATTGCGACAAGCATGGATTGCTCTTTCCTCGAGGGAACGTCCGCGTCCGGGCATCGATGCATCGACGACAAGATTGCGCGATGCCGCTGCGGCCATCGCGCGATCTGGGTCGGCCCACTTGCTGTTTCTAGAACCGGTAGTTGATGCCGGCTTTCAACTCATGGCTGCCGATCGTCTCCTTGGATCTTCCTAGGGCCGATGTCGTTTCCACGCCGGGGGTGCTGACATAGTCGTACTCGACCTTGGCCGAGAGGCCGCCGGCGAAACCCTGCTCGATGCCGGCGCCGACGAGGTAACCGACCTTCCATCCGTCGCTGCTCTTCACGCCGTCGCCCTTGTCGAACCTGGTCATGGCCACGCCGCCGGTTCCGAACAGCAACGTCTGGTCGAAGCTTACACCGGCCTTCGCCTTGGCCGCGCCACGCCATTTCTCCTTGATCTTGCCGCCCCGGACATCGTGTTCGGCGCCGCCCAGATAGGAACCTTCGATCTCGGCGCCGAGAACCGCCGGGCCCATCTGCTGGTTGTAGCCGGCCTGGACGCCGCCGCTGAAGCCGTTTCGACCGGCGAACGGGTTCGGCATCCCCGTGAACGCCGTGCCGCCATGGACGCCGACATAGGCGCCGCTCCACTGGAAGGCAGGGGGATCATTGTAGGCAGGCGAGAGGTCGGCGGCCATCGCCGGCCCGAGAAGACACATGGCGAGGGCACTCGCCGTCAGGACGATCTTTGCTTGAGGGGACACTGCATTACTCCAACACAAACGCGCATCCGCACCCGATACGCTGGTTAATTGCCGAGGAGCCTGACCGTTGAGGCGGTCAGCTCCGATGGGTGTCTTTCAGGGATGGTCGCGGTTCTGGGGACCGGCTTTCACCGGCGGTGGTAGGGGCAGAGCGCCGCGCGGTCCGTCACCTGAAAGACGCCTGGTATCTCGCAAGTGAAAATTGCACGCACATTGCGCAAAACCGGGAAATGACGGTTTTGTGCTTTATTTTCAATAAATTAAAATGAAATTGTTTACCTATATTTAAGAATTGCGGGTCGCGGAAGCCGCTCTGCCAGACGCTCGAGTGATCCGGGCTTTCGATGGCGTTCAACATCTGGCTGCGACTTATCAGTTTCTCCGTACAGACCGCGCCGGCTTGATGGATGATCGCCAAGCACGTATCTCTGGGCCGTGCCCACGAGTCCGGGCATCTCAATCGGGAGACGGCCTTGTCCGCACTGACGCGCTTTCTCGGCGACTCGCCACTCAGGGTTGTCCTGAAGCTGCTGGTGGTATCCTTTCTCGTCGGCCTGGTCATGAACGCCTTCGGCTGGTCGCCGATGGATGTGTTCTACGGCATCCGGAAGTTCTTCATCGATCTCTGGAATCTCGGCTTCCATGCCATCGACCGCTTCCTCGGCTATATCCTGCTTGGCGGCGCGATCGTCGTGCCGGCCTTCATCCTGCTCAGGATCGCCAACTATCGGAAGTGACTTTCACGCGTAGCCCGACGCCACCTCGAACAGGATGGCGTGACGCGCGGCAAGTGCCGGCACATCGGTGGAATAGCCGCCGCCGATGACACCGCAGACAGGAATGCCGAGCGCCCGAAAATGGCCGATGACCATCTCGTCGCGAGCGCGCAGGCCGTTGTCGGAAAGCGCCAGCCTGCCGAGCCGGTCCTCGGCATGGACGTCGACGCCGGCATTGTAGAAGACGATATCCCAATGCGCCCGCGTGGAGAGGTCCCGCAGGATGGTATCAAGCCTTTCGACATAGGCCGCGTCGCCCGTGCCGTCGGGCAGGGCGATGTCGAGGTCCGAGGCGATCTTGCGTGTGGGATAGTTGCGCTCGCCATGCATGGAGAAGGTGAACACGCGTGGCTCATCGCCTAGAATATCCGCCGTGCCGTCGCCCTGATGCACGTCGACGTCGACCGCCAGGACCTTCTGCGCCGCACCCTCCGCGAGCAGCACCAGCGAGGCGACGGCGACATCGTTGAAGGTGCAGAAGCCGGCGCCCTGCGCGCGCCGCGCGTGATGGCTGCCGCCGGCGGTGTTGCAGGCAATGCCGTGGCGCAAGGCAAGCCGGGCCGCCAGCACAGTGCCGCCGGTGGCAAGCTGCGCGCGCAGCGAAACGCGCGGGTCGACCGGGAAGCCGATCTCGCGCTCGATTTTTTCCGGCACGGAGCAGGAGAGGACCTGGTCGACATAGGCGGCCGCATGGGCAAGCTTCAGCCACGGCGCCGGCGCGGGTTCAGGAGTGTTGAGCGCGCCGGGTCCGGCCAGTCCGCGTGCGCGCAAGGCCTCCATCAGCAGCGGATATTTGCTCATCGGAAAGCGATGGTTGGTGGCGAAGCCGGCGTCGTAGTCGGGATGATGGACGATCTGCAGGGGCATGAGACTGGTCCGGCGGCTTCGCGCCAGAGCGGGATTTCGGTTGGCCGTCGCGGACGGGCGATTGCGTGGTGGCCGGAAAATGAGGCACATCGGTTCCCCGATCAAGCCGCAATCAGCAAGGCAGCAATCTTTGGACAAGGGTGCCATCGCAATCGACGCCAGAGCCTTTTCCGTCACCAACCGCTCGGTGCTTGCCATCGCCGTGCCGATGACGCTCGCCTATCTGACGACGCCGCTGCTTGGCCTCGTCGATACGGCTGTTGTCGGCCAGTTCGGTGATGCCGCCTTGCTTGGCGGCCTGGCAGCCGGCGCATTGGCTTTCGATGTCGTCTTCACCAGCTTCAATTTCCTGCGTTCGGGCACCACCGGCCTCGTCGCCCAGGCTTTCGGGCGTGGTGACGCTCTCGAGGAACAGGCGGTGTTCTGGCGCGCCGTTCTGATCGCGGTCGTTGCCGGCGCCATGCTGGCAGCGCTTTCGCCGCTCATCGCCGTTGGCGGCCAGTGGTTCATGGATGCCGGGCCACGCGTCAGCGAGGCGATGGGCGTTTATGTCAGGATCAGGCTGCTCGCCGCCCCGTTCTCGCTGATCAACTACGCCATCCTTGGCTATGTCCTGGGGCGTGGCGAGGGCGGGCTCGGGCTTGTCCTGCAACTGGTGCTCAACGGCATCAACATCGCGCTCTGCTTCCTGCTCGGCCTTGAACTTGGCTGGGGCGTTTCCGGTGTCGCCTGGGCGACCGTCACCGGCGAATTCCTCGCCATGCTGCTTGGTCTCGCGATCGTGGTGCGCCGGTTCCGATCCAGCCCGCCCTTGCCTCGCCACCGCCTGCTCGACATGGGCGCCTTCCTGCGCATGCTGTCGCTCAACCGCGACATCATGATCCGCTCGTTCTCGCTGCTTGCCGCCTTCGCGCTGTTCACCCGCCAAGGCGCACAGTTCGGAACGGTGACGCTCGCCGCCAATGCGGTGCTGATGAATTTCTTCCTCGTCGCCGGCTATTTCCTCGACGGTTTCGCCACCGCCGCCGAGCAACTCGCCGGCCGCGCCGTTGGCGCGCGTGCGGCGCAACCCTTCCGGCAGGCGGTCCGCCTGACCCTGTTTTGGGGCTTCGGCTTGGCCGGTGGCGCGACGCTGGTGCTGCTCGTGGCCGGCACCAACCTAGTCGCCGTCGTGACGACGTCGCAGGATGTCCGCGCCGTAGCCGATACCTACCTGCCCTGGGCAGCGTTCACTGCACTGAGCGGCGTGCTTGCCTTCCAGATGGATGGTGTCTTCATCGGCGCGACATGGTCGCGCGACATGCGCAATATGATGCTCTTGTCATTCCTCGTCTTTGCCGCCGCACTGATCACGCTGGCGCCCGCCTTCGGCAATCACGGCCTGTGGGCGGCCTTGCACGTCTTCCTGCTCGTGCGGGGATTGAGCCTGCTGACGATTCTGCGGGTCAGGGTGCGAACGGCGTTCAGCTGAGCGGCTTCGACGCCCACTGGTCGAGGTGGCTGTCGCGCAACTCGCGCATCGACCTGAGGTTCTCTGTTTCGGCAAAGCGTGCCATTCCGGCGACGATCCGGCCCGGCAGCGCCGGCCCGGCATAGATCATGCCGGTGTAGAGCTGCACCAGATCGGCGCCCGCGCACATTTTCTCCAGCGCCGTCTCCGCTGAATCGACGCCGCCGACGCCGATGATGGCGACATCCGGCCTGAGCAGCTTGCGCATCTTGGCCAGCACGATGGTCGAGCGCTCGAACAGCGGCTTTCCCGAAAGCCCGCCTGTCTGCCGCGCGACGTCACCGTTGCGCAGACCCGGTCGTGAAATGGTGGTGTTGGAGACGATGATGCCGTCGATCCGTTTTTCCATGACTTCGGCAGCGATATCCTCCAGCTCGGCCTCGACCAGATCCGGCGCGATCTTGAGAAAGATCGGCGGCTGCGCGATTGCCGCCGCACGCGCGGCCATGACGCGCGACAGGAGCTCACCAAGCTGTTCGCGCGCCTGCATGGTGCGCAGGCCCGGCGTGTTGGGTGAGGAAATGTTGACGGTGAGATAGCTGGCGTGGGGCGCGAAGCGGGCGACGCCGCGCTCATAGTCGCCGACGCGGTCGGTGCTGTCCTTGTTGGCGCCGATGTTGACGCCGACTATGCCGGTGCGCCCCTTGCGCGCCGCAAGGCGTTTTTCAGCGGCGGAATGGCCCTCATTGTTGAAGCCCAGCCGGTTGATGACGGCTTCATCCGATGTCAGCCGGAAGATGCGCGGCTTCGGATTGCCGGATTGCGGCAGGGGCGTGATGGTGCCGACCTCGGCGAAGCCGAAGCCGAGGCCAAGCAGCGCATCGGGCACCTCGGCATTCTTGTCGTAGCCGGCCGCCATGCCAAGTGGGTTCGGGAAATCGAGACCGCAAAGGCTGACCTTCAGCCTTGTATCGTGTACCGTCCGCGCGCCGACCGGCAGGCCACAGCGCAGTGCCGCGATCGATAGGCCGTGCGCGGTTTCCGGATCGAAGGTGAACAGCAGCTTCTGGCCGATCTGGTCGAGCACGCTCATTGCCCCTCCAGGGCCGGGAACTGGTGAGTGCCGTCGGCACCGAGCGGCAGCGGCTTGACCCACAGCACCGCTTTCAGGTCGAGCACGCCGTAGAGATGCGGAAACAGCGCGCCGCCGCGCGAGACTTCGTATTTCAGCGCATCGCCCAGGCCGGTCCCGTCGATGGCGACCAGCAGAAGGTCGGTCTGGCCGGAAAAATGCTTGGCCGCGGTTTCCTCGACCTGCTCTGCCGTCGAAAAATGGATGAAGCCGTCGGCGACGTCGATTGGCGCGCCGGTGAAGCGGCCATTGGCTTCGGCCTCGCGCCAAGGCGCTTGCGGAGTTATCTTGTAGATAATCTGTGACATGGTTGCGCTATAATCCGAACCAGTCGCGCGGGGAAGGCCACGCCAAGGGTCTTCCCCATTTCCGGCGCAAACATGCGATATTTCAGGCTTTGGCCATGGAGGACAACATGCGTCTGCAGCACATCTTGATCCCCGCCGCGCTCGTTTCACTGGTGGCGGCCTCAGCTTATCCGGAAGAAGCCGACCGCTACCGGCTGGAAAAGTCTGATAACGGCTATGTCCGCATGGATACGCAGACCGGCGCGATGTCGATCTGCGAGGAGCATTCGGGCCAGCTCGTCTGCAAGATGGCGGCCGATGAACGCACCGCCTACCAGGACGAGGTCGATCGCTTGCAGACCTCGATGAAGGCGATGGACGAGCGCGTCACCAGGCTGGAGAATTCGCTCTCCGCCCGCCTCGAATCGACACTGCCGAGCGAGGAGGATTTCAACAAGACGATGGGCTATATGGAGCGCTTCCTGAAGAGTTTCATGGGCATCGTCAAGGATATGGACAAGGACAGCGGCGGCGCCCAGCCCAACTCGCAGAAGACCTGAGCGCTAGTGACGAGGGAAAACGCGGCACGCCGGTTTTGCCGCTTGAAAACAGCGCGCGGCCCCTCATAATCGTCCGACTGATCCCGCAAAAAGCAGTAAATCGGGGATTCGGGGAGGGACATCTTGCCGTCAGGCTATACTTTCGTCATCGCCGACGACCACCCGCTGTTTCGCGGCGCCCTGCGCGAGGCGCTTGCCGGCATCGGCAATGTCACCGCCATTCACGAGGCGGGCGATTTCGAAAGCGCCAAGGCGCTGGTCGTGGCCAATGAAGATGTCGATCTCGTGCTGCTGGACCTGTCGATGCCTGGCGCCAGCGGCCTCTCCGGCCTGATCTCGTTGCGCGGCATCCATCCGGCGGTGCCGCTGGTCGTGGTGTCGGCGCATGACGATCCGGCGACCATCCGGCGCGCTCTCGATCTCGGCGCCTCCGGTTTCATCTCGAAGTCGGCCAGCATGGAAGAAATCCGCGGCGCCGTGCAGTCGGTGCTTGCCGGCGATATCGCGGCACCTGTCGGCGTCGATCTCGGCGTCGAACGCGATCCCGAAATATCGGACCTGATCAAGCGGCTGCAGGCGTTGACCCCGCAGCAGACCCGCGTGCTCGGCATGCTGGCCGAGGGCCTGCTCAACAAGCAGATCGCTTATGAACTCGGCGTCTCCGAAGCGACGATCAAGGCACATGTCTCGGCCATATTGCAGAAGCTCGGCGTCGACAGCCGCACCCAGGCGGTGATCCTGCTGTCCAAGATCGGCAGCGACCCGCTGCAGCCGGCGGGCTGAAGGCCAGGCGCCTGGTGCTCGCGGCTATTCTCGCTGAGACAGGTGATGGGCCTGGGTGCCTCGACATCACTCCGCCGCCCGCACCATCGGCCTGAACCTGGCCATCATAGAACGCAGGACCGCCGGCTTCAGCGGCTTGTTGATCATCGGGATGTCGAGGCCTGCCGCCGCTGCTCGCACCTCGTTGGAGCGGTCGGCCGTGACCAGCACGGCCGGCAGGTCGTCACCGTGGGTCGCGCGCAGCCTGATGATGATGTCGAGACCGGTTTCGCGGTCGAGATGGTAGTCGGCAAGCACGATGTCCGGACGGTGGATCGCGGCCCCGTCCAGATCCCCCGAGCCGGTCGCCGTGGCGACATTGCAGCCCCAGCCTTCGAGCAGCAGCCGCATGCCATCGAGGATGCGGATGTCGTTGTCGATGCACAGCACATGCAGCCCCGACAGCGAAGCCGCCGCGCGGGCCGGCGCCCTGGTCTCGACCTCGTGTCGCGGCTCCTGCGCGGCCGCCACCGGCAGGATGACGGAAAAGCGCGTGCCCTTGCCCGGATTGGAGAAGATGCGGATTTCGAGCCTGAGCACTCGGGCGATGCGGTCGACAATGGAGAGGCCGAGGCCAAGACCTTCGGCTTCGCGCGCGCCTTCGTCGAGCCGGGTGAACTCATGGAAGACGGTGTTCAGCTTGTCGCCGGCAATGCCGATGCCGGTGTCGATGACCTGGATCTCCGCCAAGTCGCCACGCCGCCGCACACCGACAAGGATGCGGCCCCGGCGGGTGTATTTGATGGCGTTGGAAACAAGATTCTGGATCAGGCGACGCAACAGGTTGCGGTCCGTCGTCACCGTCAGCGACGACGGCATGATCGTCAGGCCAAGCTTCTTCTCCGCGGCCAGTGGCCGAAAATCATTGCCGATCTGGCGCAGCAGGCCATCAAGGCTGAAGGCGGTGTCATCAGGCTTCATGGCGCCGGCATCGAGGCGCGAAATGTCGAGCACGGCGCCCAGAATGGTCTCCACCGATTCCAGCGAGGATTCGATGTTGATGGCCGCCTTGCCGGCCGGCCCCTTGCCGGCCTTCTCGATCAGCGAGGAGCAATAGAGCCGGGCAGCATTCAAGGGTTGCAGGATGTCGTGACCGGCGGCGGCAAGGAAGCGTGTCTTGCCGAGATTGGCCTCTTCGGCGAGCATCTGGGCCTGTGCCAGCTCCTCGTTGACCCGGGTCAATTCCTCGTTGACCCTGGTCAGTTCGATGGTGCGGGTCTTGACGCGCTGCTCCAGCGATTCATTGGCGCGCTTCAACGCCAGGTCCTGCTCGACGCGGCCGGAGATGTCGGCATAGGTGGCGACGATGCCGCCGTCGGGCATCGGGTTGGAGCGCAGTTCCAGGATGCGGCCGCTGGTCTTCAGTTCCATCTGCCAGGGGCTGACGAAGCTGGTCAGCCGGTTGAGCATCGTCACGCGCTGGTCGCCAGGAATGTCGCCGCGCTCGGCGAGATGGCGAAGAATCTGGTCGAGCGAAACGCCGACCTGGCCCATCTCGTCGGGCAGGTCGAACAGCGCCCGGTACTGGCGGTTCCAGCAGATCAGCCGGAAGTCGCGGTCGAAGACGGTGATGCCTTGCTCCATTTGGTCGAGCGCGATCTGCAGCAGGTCGCGGTTGTGCTGCAGCGCTTCCGTGGCGTCGTCGAGCAAGCGGAAGGCGTCGCGGGATTCGCGGTCGTGGCGTCTGAACAGCAGCGACAGGATCAGCCGCGCCGAGGAGGAGCCGACGGCGCTGGCCAAAAGCTGCTCGGAAAAGCGGATGACGTCCATGCTGGCCTGTTCGTTGCCATGCAGCGAGGTGCCGTTGCTCTTCTCGAAGGATTGAAAGGACCGCTCGGTGCGTTCGACACCGAGATAGCGTGCGATCGTATCCTTGAGGTCGTTGACGGTGATGGCGGTGCGGAAACGGCGCAGGCTCGGCATCGGGCCGGCTTCGCGCGGCACGAAGATCGATGCCTGAATGCGCTCCAGCGGCACCGACGCGCGCGACAGCGATCCGAAGACGAAGAACAGCGCGTTGACCGACAGGCTCCACAGCACGCCATGGTTCAGCGGTTCGGCGACGGTGCCGAACAGGGCCTGCGGCCGCAACGCCTCGAAGCCGAACAACCCGTGCACGATGATGCCGGTATCGGGCGCGACGAGCGACGGCACCAGCAGCGTGTAGCCCCAGACCAGGATGCCGGCGACCATGCCGAGCGCCGCGCCCCGGCCGTTGGCGCCGCGCCAGATCAATCCGCCGATTAGGGCCGGCGCGAACTGCGCGATCGCCGCGAAGGACATCAGGCCGATCGAGGACAGCCGGGCGCTGTTGGTGCTCTCGCGATAGTAGAGAAAGGCAATGAACAGAAGGATGAAGATCGACGCCCGCCGTACATTGAGGATGAGCGTCGACCAATCCTCGTTCTCGGAGGTGGTCGTGCGCAACAGCCGGCGCACGAACAACGGGATGACCAGGTCGTTCGAGATCATGATCGACAGCGCCACGCTCTCGACGATGACCATTGCGGTTGCCGCCGACAGGCCGCCGATGAAGGCGGCCATGGCCAGGAAATCGTGGCCGCTGAACAGCGGCAGCGACAGCACATAAAGGTCGCTGCTCGTCCTTGTGCCGACCAGCGTCAGGCCGGCAAAGGCGATCGGCAGCACGAACAGGTTGATCGCCACGAGGTAGAGCGGGAACACCCAAGTCGCCGTGCGCAGTTCGGCCTCGCTGCGGTTCTCGACGATGGTGACGTAGAACTGCCGCGGCAAAAGGATGATGGCGAAGCCGCTGAGACACGTCAGCACCAGCCAGGTGGCGAGCGACGTCGAATAGCCCATTGCCTGCCGCACCTGGCCATTCTCGGCCAGCCGGTCGAACATGTCGCCCGGCCCGCCGAAGATCAGGAAGGTGACCATCAGGCCGATGGCCAGGAAGGCGGCGAGCTTGACCACGGTCTCGACCGCGACCGCCAGCACCAGCCCGTCCTGGTGCTCGGTGGCGTCGGCATGGCGCGTGCCGAACAGGACCGCAAACAGCGCAAGCAGCATGGCGACGACCAGCGAGATGTCGCTGACGAACGGATCGAACGAGGGCGGCGAGCCCGTATAGTGCTCGACCATCAGGCTGACCGAGCCGGAGATCGCCTTCAATTGCAGCGCGATATAGGGCACGGCGCCGATCGTGGCGATCAGCGTGGCGATCGCGGCCACGGTGAAACTCTTGCCGTAACGCGCGCCGAGGAAGTCGGCGACCGAGGTGATCTTCTCGGTCTTGGCCAGCCGCACGATGCGGTTGAGCAGCGGAAAGCCGAACACAAACACCAGCACCGGACCTGTATAGATGCCGAGGAATTCGAGGCCGCGTTCGGAGGAAAGGCCGACCGAGCCGAAGAAGGTCCAGGACGTGCAGTAAATGGCAAGACTGAGCGCATAGATGAAAGGCCGTGCCCGGCCGGGCCCCGAAATCGCCGAGCGGCGGTCGCCCAGGCTGGCGATGGCGAACAGCAGCGTCACATAGGCGATAGCAATGATGACGATGAACAAGCCCTGCACGCCGGCAAGATCCTCCCTGTGCCGATTTTAACCTGGCCGGGTCAGACGCAATCACAGCTTGGGCGCCAAGTCCATCGCGGCTTTCGGCACATGCGGGCGATGATTTCCGGCGGCTGCCCGAGGTAAGAAGAAACCGGCTGTTTTCTCTTTTTGCCCGTGTTGCAACTTCCGGTTTTTGTTATGTTTGATTTGGGTCGATGCCGGGAAGGTGGGAGCGGCAGCACGGCCGGTCATAAGGAGGGTCGAATGCTGAAAGAATTCCAGGAGTTCATTTCCAAGGGCAATGTGATGGACTTGGCCGTCGGCGTCATCATCGGCGCTGCCTTCGGCAAGATCGTCACTTCGCTGGTCGACGACGTCATCATGCCTTTTATCGGCGCTCTCGGAGGGGTCGATTTTAACAACTACTTCATTGGCCTCTCGCACAACGTGACCGCTACCAACCTGGAAGATGCGCGCAAGCAAGGTGCGGTCTTCGCCTACGGCAGCTTCATCACCGTGGCGCTGAACTTTTTGATCATAGCCTTTGTCATCTTTCTGATGGTCAAAGCCGTGAACAACATGCGCAGGCGACTGGAGAAGGAAAAGCCCGCCGCAGCGGCAGCTCCTCCGCCGGCCGATGTACAGCTTTTGACCGAAATCCGCGATCTGCTGGCCAGGCGATAGACGGATAGGTTCTTCTGGACCAAAGCCCCGGTCGTTCGCGGCCGGGGTTTTCTGTTTTCGCATCTGGTAAGCAGCGCTTACGAACGCCCGAGACAACGGACCTGCCCAATGACCCTGATCCAGACCCTGCGCCCCGAGGCCCTGGCCGCGCCTGAAAGCGGTATAGTCGCCGTCGTCAATTACGGCAGGCTGCGCGAAGGCCTGATCCCGCTCTGGGCCGGCGAGGGCGACCTGCCGACGCCGTCCTTCATCACCGATGCCGCGTCGAAGGCGCTGGCCGGCGGCGAGACGTTCTACACCTGGCAGAGGGGCCTCCCTGATCTCAGGCAGGCGCTTGCCCGCTACTACGCTAGGCATTTCGCCAAAACCTTCCCGGAGGAGCAATTCATCGTCACCGGCTCAGGCATGCATGCCATCCAGCTGGCGCTCGATGCGCTTGCGGGGGCTGGCGACGAAGTGATCTACCTGTCGCCCGCCTGGCCGAATTTCGACGCCGCCGCCGCGATCGCGGGTGCCGTGCCGGTGCCGGTCACGCTCGACCATTCCGGAAATGGCTGGTCCTGCGACGTCGAGAAGATCGCCGCGGCGGTCACGCCGCGCACGAAGGCGCTGTTCATCAACACGCCGTCCAATCCGACTGGCTGGACCGCCGACCATGAGACCTTGCGGGCGATCCTCGATCTCGCCCGCGCCAAGGGTCTGTGGATCATCGCCGACGAGATCTATTCGCTGTTCCATTATGGTCATGGCCGCGCGCCGTCCTTCCTCGACATCGCGGAGACGGAAGACCGCATCCTGTTCGTCAACAGTTTTTCCAAGAACTGGGCGATGACCGGCTGGCGCGTCGGCTGGATCAAGACCCATCCAAGCCTGCAGCAGGTGTTCGAGAACCTGATCCAGTATTCGAACTCGGGCGTCGCCCAGTTCATGCAGCGCGGCGCGGTCGCGGCGCTGGACGAAGGCGATTCCTTCGTCGCCGAACAGGTGGAGCGAGCGAGGAAGGCCCGTGACCTGGTCTGCGGCATTCTCGGCGAAACCGGCAAGGCGCGCTTCACCGTGCCGCAAGGCGCCTTTTATCTGTTCTTCACCGTCGACGGTATCACGGATTCACGCAGCGCTGGCTTCGACATTGTCGACAAGGCCAATGTCGGCCTGGCGCCAGGCACCGCCTTCGGCCCCGGTGGCGAGGCGTTCCTGCGGCTGTGCTTCCACCGCCGCCTCGACCAGCTCGAGGAAGCGGCAAGCCGGCTGGCAAGATGGATAAAGACTGTTTGAGCAGGTGGCGGACTTAACCGCCCGACTTGGGCACCAGCAGCGGAATGATGCGGTCGCTCTTGGCCACTGAAGGCCGTCCCGCCGAACCATAGGGAATGCCCAGCGCGTCCCAGGTTTCGACCAGCGCATCCTGCAATTCGGCGATCAACGCGTCCGAATGGAACGGCGTCGGCGTGATGCGCAGCCGCTCGGTGCCGCGCGGCACCGTCGGGTAGTTGATCGGCTGGATATAGATACCGTGCACGCCGAGCAGGCGATCGCTGGCCATCTTGCAAAGTTCCGGGTCGCCAACCAGCACCGGCACGATATGGGTGGCGGACTCCATCACCGGCAGGCCGGCGGCGGACAGGATCTGCTTGGTTCGGCTCGCCTGCTGCTGCTGGGCGTCGCGCTCGGCCTGTGAGCGCTTCAGATGCCGGATCGACGTCGTGGCCGCGGCGGCGATCGCCGGCGGCAGCGCGGTGGTGAAAATGAAGCCCGGCGCATAGGAGCGCACCGCGTCGATGACGGCGCTGGTGCCGGTGATGTAGCCGCCGAGCGTGCCGAACGCCTTGGCGAGCGTGCCTTCGATGATGTCGATACGGTCGGCCAGGCCCTCGCGTTCGGTGATGCCACCGCCGCGCGGACCGTACATGCCCACCGCATGGACCTCGTCGATATAGGTCATGGCGTTGTAGCGCTCGGCGAGTTCGACGATCTCCTTGATCGGCGCGATGTCGCCATCCATCGAATAGACGCTTTCGAAGACGATCAGCTTGGCGCGTTCGCGCCCGGCCGTCTGCAACAGGCTTTCCAAATGCGCGACGTCATTGTGGCGGAAGATCTTCTTCTCGGCGCCCGAGCGCCTGACACCTTCGATCATCGAGGCATGGTTCAGCTCGTCCGAGATGATCAGGCAATTGGGCAAGAGCCGTGCGATGGTCGAGATCGAGGCTTCGTTGGAGACGAAGCCGGAGGTGAAGACCAGGGCGGCTTCCTTGCCGTGCAGGTCGGCAAGCTCATGCTCGAGCTCGACCAGCGGGTTCGACGTCCCGGAGATGTTGCGGGTGCCGCCGGCGCCGGAGCCCATCTTGCCGGCCGCGTTCTGGAATGCGGCGATGACGTCGGGATGTTGGCCCATGCCGAGATAGTCGTTGGAACACCAGACGGTGATTTCCTCGGCGCGGCCGTTGGAACGCCAGATGGCGCGCGGAAACTTGCCCGCGATGCGCTCGAGGTCGGCGAAAACGCGGTAGCGACGCTCTGCATGCAGCTGGTCGATCGCCTCCTCGAAGAAACGCTGGTAATTCATGTCGGCTTCCCAATTTTGCGCGGGATCATAATCATTGCCCTATTGGTCGTCCACCGGGCCGATTTGGTCAAAATGCCACGCCTCGGACCTGTTCCTAACGACGGCGGATCGTGGCCTATTCCCAATCCGTGGCACACTCTTTGGTTCACTTTTGTTTCAGCACGATGCCACATCAAGTGAACGCTGGTTACCTTGGGTTTTAATGGGCAGACGGCAGACTTTCCAGTAAGGCGGTTGTTGAGACAGTTTCCGATAAATCTTGGGTAAGCGAGGATTTGGATGACGGTTTTGGTGACAGGCGGCGCCGGCTATATCGGCAGCCATATGGTCTGGGAATTGCTGGATGCGGGCGAAAGTGTCGTCGTTCTCGACCGGCTTTCGACCGGCTTCGAATGGGCGGTGGCGCCGGAGGCAAGCCTGATTGTCGGCGACGTCGCCGACAAGGAATTGGTGGGCTCGGTCATCAGAGGGAACAAGGTCGACGCGATCATCCATTTCGCCGGTTCCATCGTCGTCCCGGAATCGGTCGCCGACCCGCTCGCCTACTACGAGAACAACACCTCGAAGACACGCACGCTGATCGAAACCGCGGTGCGCGAAGGCGTGCCGAATTTCATCTTCTCCTCGACAGCCGCCGTCTATGGCGGCGCCGGACTGGAGCCGGTGCGCGAGGATGCCCGCCTGGCGCCGGAATCGCCTTATGGCCTGTCCAAGCTGATGAGCGAGTGGATGCTGCGCGACGCGGCAATGGCCCATGACCTGCGCTACACGGCGCTGCGCTATTTCAACGTCGCCGGCGCCGACCCGAAGGGCCGCACCGGCCAGTCGACGCCGGGCGCCACCCATCTGATCAAGGTCGCCTGCGAGACCGCGCTCGGCAAGCGCCCGTTCATGCAGGTCTTCGGCACCGACTATCCGACGCCCGACGGCACCTGCATGCGCGACTATATCCATGTCAGCGATCTGGCCGCCGCGCATCGTCTGGCGCTGCAACGGCTGCGCGCCGGCGGCGCCAGCCTCGTCGCCAATTGCGGCTACAGCCACGGCTATTCGGTGCTCGAGGTCATCGACAGCGTGCGGCGCGCTTTTGGCCATGATTTCGAGGTCAGGATGGGGGACCGGCGTCCCGGCGATGCCGCGGCGGTGGTTGCCAATTCCGATCTCGCCCGGTCGGAACTCGGCTGGACCCCGCAGCGTGACGATCTCGACCAGATCGTCAACGATGCGCTGGCCTGGGAGCGCATCCTGACCAGCAAGAACTCCGCGCGGAGCTGAGGCGCTTTCCCCAGCGGCTTACAAGTTCCCAGGGGCTCGCAAGGCGCGCGGCGAAGCGCTATGGAAGCATTCGCGACACGGCGTGGAGGCGCGGTGCCGCGAAGAGCTTTGGGGGATGGCATGAAGATAACGGTGCTTGGAGCCGGCGTCGTCGGTACGGCGGCGGCCTATTACCTGGCCGCCGACGGTCACGAAGTCACGGTGATCGAGCGTCATCCGGCGCCGGCGCGGGGCACCAGCCAGTCGAATGCCGGGCTGGTGTCTCCGGGCGATGCCACCGCCTGGGCCTCGCCGGCGGCACTCAAGACGTTCCTGCGCGGGCTCTACAACCATGATCTCGGCATCAAGGTGCGGCTGCGCTTCGATCCCTATTTCCTCGCCTGGAGTCTGCGCTTCCTGCGCCAGTGCACGGTGGCCCGCCTGCGCGCCAACAGCCAGGTCAAGCTGCGCCTGGCGCTCTATTCGCGCGACTGCATCAACGCCATTTCAGCCGATACCGGCATCCATTACGACGAGCGCAAGAAGGGCATCCTCTACTTCTTCCGCTCTCAGCACAGTCTCGACACCGGCACCGGCAATTACCGCTATCTGGCCGAGCATGGCCTGCCGATCGAGATCGTCGGCCGCGACCGGCTGGTCGAGCTTGAACCAGGTCTTGCCGGCGTGAAGGAAAAGATCGCCGGTGGCGTCTACTCGCCGATCGACCAGACCGGCGATTCCCGGCAGTTCGTGGAAAAGCTCGCTGCTTATGCCGCCGAAAAGCTTGGCGTGAGGTTTCGCTACGGCACCACGGTCGAGGGCCTCGATATCGAGGGCGACCGGATCCGCGCGGTGATGACGTCGGCCGGACCGGTCACCGGCGACGCCGTCGTCATATCGATGGGTCCCGAAAGCGGTCTGCTCGGCCGGCGCTACGGCATCGACCTGCCAGTCTATCCGGTGAAGGGCTATACGGCGACGATTCCGCTGGAGGATGAGGGCAAGGGCCCGACCATGGGCGGCGCCGACGAGGATCAGCTGATGGCCTATTCGCGCCTCGGCAATCGATTGCGGTTGGCTTCGACCGCCGAATTCACCGGCTTCGACCGTACCCACAAGCCCAGCGACTTCGCCACCATGTTCAGGACCGGCAAGGACCTGTTCCCCGGCGCCTTCGATGAGAAAAAAGCCGAGCTGTGGGCAGGTTTGCGGCCAATGATGCCGAACTCGGTGCCGGTCATCGGCCAGGCGAAATACCGCAACCTCTACCTCGACACCGGCCACGGCCATGTCGGCTGGACCATGGCCTGCGGCTCGGGAAAATTCCTCGCCGACCTCGTCGCCGGCCGCAAGCCGGAGATCGACCCGCAGGGCCTGGTCTACAGGAGCTGAGCGGGAACTAATCGTCGTGGCGACACCGAGTCCATTCGCCCTGCATCCATTCTGCAAGCCAGCCAGGCTCAAGTTTGCCATCTGTGCCAGATTTTCTTGCCGGTCAGCTAGATGCTTGAGACCTACGACTTCAAAATCTCCACAGTCCGCGGGATGATCGTGTTCGCCGCACGTCAGTTGCCACTCCCCATCGGCATGACGAACGACCAATGTGACCTGCCGTTCTTTGCGGAAGATGTGCCCACATACAAGAGCTCTCGTGTCTGGCATTGTCGCAATAACCATGTTGGACCGATGGAAGTATCTGCTCAATAGTATCTACCACTCTGAGTAAAAAGAATGTCGGGACCGCAAGTCGCCATCGACCTTGGCCGCATCGAGCGCAATGCCCGCACCGTCGTTGACCGCTGCGCGCTTTCGGGCATCAAGGTGTTCGGCGTCACCAAGGGCACTTGCGGCATGCCGCAGGTGGCGCGCGCCATGCTGCGCGGCGGCGTCGCCTGGATCGCCGAATCGCGCTTCGAGAACATCCGCCGTCTACGTCACGGCCGATAGGCACCTCCGGCTACGACGCCTTCGGCAACCAGCCTGTCTTCCCCGACGAAGGCGACAGGTTACGCGCCATCGCCAATATCGGCCGCGAGGACGTACTGGTCGAAGGGTTGGCGCCGATCGCCAAGGGGATACGGGTCCCGGGGGCGTCGAGCGACCATCTGCTGCTCGATGTCCAGGACGCTGATCCGCCGCTCGCCGTTGGCGATCGCGTCGCCTTCCGCATGAGCTATGGCGCCATGCTTTTGGCAATGACCTCGGAATATGTGGAAAAAGCACCGACGCACGATGTCGCGGATTTCTCCGGCCGCAAGATGGTGTCGATCTCGGCCGAAGCGGAAGCGGCTCGCATCCTCGCGCGCGAAGCAACCGGTGCCCGGCTGGAGGCAATGAATTTCGACGTCGTCGAACTGGCCGACATCGATCGGCCGCCCTCGGGCCTGATCCGGCTTGCCGCGGGCGCCGATCGACGCATTGCGCACAAGGCGCTGACGGCGACGGCCCGTGCGACGCATTCCTTCGGCCTGATCTGGATCGATTCCATCGCCGCGCTGATGCCGGAGGAAGAGGACGGCATCGACCTGCCGGAAGTGTCGGTGCTGGCGCGCGCGCTTGGCCTCGACCACAAGGCCGGCGCGCTGCAGCCGCAGCTGTCGCCGGAAAACGTCGTCATCATCGGACTGCGCCATGCCGACCCGGCCGAAGTGCGGGTGCTGAAGGATTCGCGCGTCTCGGCCTTCACCATGACCGACATCGACGCCATGGGCATGCGCGACCTGATGCATGAGGCGATCCGCATCGCCACCTCGGGCACGCAAGGCTTTCACGTCAGCTACTCGGCTGATGTGACCGAATTCGCCGGCTGGGCGGCTGGTTCCGGCGGCCTCACCGTGCGCGAGACGCATCAGGCGATGGAGGCGATCGCGCTTTCCGGCGGATTGCTGTCGATGAGCGTTTCGGGGCTGACTGCCGAGTTGGAGCCCAGGATCGGCACCGACGCGGTCAACTTCGTCATGTCGGCCTTCGGCAAGCGGATCCTCTGATCAGCCAATAGCCTTGACCGCGGCTCGCCATGCGCGCGCATACTCCGCCAAGGCCGGATCGGCCGGCGGCTCTTGTGTCTGGCCCTTGCCATGCACGGCCCGCTGATCCGACGCCAACAGGGCGGCCCCGATGCTGGTGCCGGTAGCGGCTTCCGATGCGATGACCGGGCGGCCGGTGCTCGCGGCAAGCATCCGCGTGAACAACTGGTTGCGCGCGAAAGGTCCCTCGACGGTCGTTGGACCATCGCTGCCGATCAGGTCGAGGCAGGTGGCGGTCATCAGCGCCAGGTAGAAGGAGATGGCGGCAAAGCGCTGGCCGGGAGGGATGGCCTCGCCCTTGCGCCATGCGGCGGTCTGATACGGAAATGGCCCCGAGCCTTGCTGGATCGAAGGCAAAAGCATTGTCTTGCGCGCCAGCACCGCAGTGACATCGCTATCGTTCCAGTTCTGCGCCGAGCCTTCGGTTAGTAGCGAGAATTCGCGGCCGCCCATGAACCGCGCCGAGGGCACGGGGTTGCCAAGTGCATTGACATTGACAAGCGTATCCCTTGCCGGATCGAGCGCCACCGCCGTGCCGGCGACCGCCATCGATACCACCCAGGTGCCGGTCGAGACCACCGAGAAGGGCGGTGCGTCGGACAGGAGATGCGGCAGTAGGGAGGCATTGGAATCATGCAGGCCGCAAAGGACCGGCGTTTGTGGGTCGAGGCCGGTGCGCTGCGCAAGCTCGGGCAGGATCGGGCCAAGACGATCCCTGGCCGGCCGCACGGGCGCCATCAGGTCGCGCCAGCCCATGCGGTCGACAAGCGCCGAAAAATCCGCCGTCCATGGGTTCCATAAATCGGTGTGGCAGCCGAGCGAGGTGACCTCGTTGGCGGCGACACCAGTCAGGCGCAGCGCCCAGTATTGCGGGTACATCAGCATCGCGGCGGCCCTGGCGAACTCCGTCGGGAAGCTTTGCTGCTGCCAGAAGAATTGCGCCCCGAGATTGAGGCCGAGCGGCAGGCGCGGCGTGCCGGTCTCGGCGAAGGGCGGGCGGATCGCGTCATAGCCTTCCGCAAGCTCGTCGGGCCCGTCGAATTCATAGTCGAGAACAGGCAGCACGAGTTCGCCGGAGTCATCTACCAGCACGCCTGTCGCGCCATGGGTGGTGATCGAAATCGCGTCGATGCGCTGTTCGCGGTTGAGGACGGCAAGGCTGTCGAGGATGAACGCCCACAGCGCTTCGACATCGTGATGCGGGTAGGGCGCCTGTCGCACCGGTGCGTTCGCCATGCGGCGCAGCGCCACCTCGCTCAATGTGGCGAGATCGACCAGCGCCACCTTGGCGTTGGTCTTGCCGATATCGATGACGGCGATGTGGCGGATCGCGCTCATTCCATATGGAACATTATTTCCAGAGGCACCGCCACCGGCTCGTTATCAGGCCTGGTCTCCATGATGTCGGCCATTTCAGCCCACCAGCGCTGCATCACCGGATGCTTCGGCAGATCGGCCATGCCGTGACCATCGGGCCGCCACAGCACGCCGAACAGGATGTTGGTCTCCTCGTCGAGATGGATCGAATAGTCGGAGACGCCGGCCTGTTTCAGCAGCGCGACCAGTGACGGCCAAATTTCGTCGTGGCGCTTTTTGTACTCGGCCTTCATGCCGGGCTTGAGCATCATCTTGAATGCGTATTTCTCGGGCATCAGGCCAGGCGTCCCCCGCGCAACCGCCGCCAGACGATCGGCAGCGCGATGACGATGATCAACAGCAGGCCGATGAAGATCGACATGACGATGCCGGGCACGTTGAGCAGGCCGAGGCCGAAGGTCACCAGCCCCATGATGAAGGCGGCAAGCACGACACCAACGATGCTGCCGGCGCCGCCGAGAATGCTGACACCGCCGAGCACCACCATGGTGATCACCTCAAGCTCATAGCCCTGCGCGATCGACGGCCGGGTCGAGCCGAGCCGCGAGGTGATCAGCACCGAGGCGATGCCCGACATCAGGCCGGTCAGGCAAAACAGGATGAATTTTATGCGGCCGACTCGCACGCCGGAAAACTGTGCCGCGACCGGGTTGTTGCCGATGGCGAAGACGCGGCGGCCGAAACTCGTACGATGCAGCACTGACCAATAGACGACAGCCGCGATGAGGAAGAGCACCAGTTCGAACGACACCACCCACCAGACGTAACCCTGGCCGAAGAAGGCGAAACTTTCGGGATAGCCCTTGTAAGCCTGGTCGCCGAGAATGATGAAGGCGATGCCGCGAAACAGGCTCATCGTGCCTATGGTGACGACGATCGACGGCAAGCCGAGCCGCGTGACCAGCAGCCCGTTGAAGGCGCCGCAGCCGAGGCCGACGACGATGCCGATCAGGACAAGCACTGGCGTGCCGGCGCCGGCCTGCACCGCCATGCCCATCATGGTCGATGCCAGCGCGATGATGGCGGCCACCGACAGATCGATCTCGCCGGAGATGATCAGCAATGCCATTGCAAAGGCGATCAGACCCTTCTCGGTGAAGTTGAAGGTGAGATCGGACAGCGAATACGGATCGAGGAAATAGGGCGAGGCAAAACTGTTGATGCCAAAGATCGCGATGGCCACCACGACCAGCAGCGCTTCCCAGGAAAAGATCGCCGAAGAGAGCGGCTTGTCGAGTCGGTCGGGAATGTGGCGCGGGGCAGGGACGTCGGTCATGTCACCGCTTCCACTTTCTTGAGGATGATGCGGCCCTGCTGGCGTTCGCCGCGCGCGTTGAGCACGACGGCCAGGATGATGGCACTGCCCGAAATCGCCATCTGCCAGAAGGGCGAGATGTTGATGACCGGCAGCGCGTTGGAGATGATGCCGAGGAACAGCGCGCCGAGCACGGCGCCCCCGACCGAACCGATGCCGCCGGCGATCGAGATGCCGCCGATGACGCAAGCGGCGATGATGTTGAGTTCATAGCCGTTGGCGACCTCGACCGAGGCGATGACGTAGCGCGAAATCCAGAGATAACCGCAGAGGCCGCCGATTATGCCGGAGATGCAGAAGACGATGAATTTCGTGCGGCCGACATCGATGCCGGTATAGACGGATGCCGTCGGATTGACGCCGATGGCATAGATCGAGCGGCCGAGCGCGGTGCGTGTCATCAGCACGAAGAACAGCGCGATGACCAGGATGGCGATCCAGGATAGCACAGGAATGCCGAGGAAGGCCGCGCGCTGGAAGCCGATGAAGTCCGGGCTCATCTTGTCGGCATTGACCCAGGCGCCGCCGGACAGGACGAAAGTGGCGCCGCGATAGATGGTCAGCGTGCCCAGCGTCACCACGATCGAGGGGATATTCAGCCGCCACACCAGCAGGCCGTTGATGGCCCCGAGCACCAGCCCGACCGCCAGCGCGATGACGATCAGCAGCGGGATCGGGATCGCCGGATGCGCGGCGTTCAGCATCGCCACCACCATGCCGGTGAAGCAAAGATTGGACGCCATCGACAGGTCGATGGAGCGTGTCAGGATGACGACCATCTGGCCGAGTGCCAGGATCATCAGGATCGAGGTGTCGTTGAACACCTGGCGCAGGTTGCCAGCATCGGCAAAGGCGGGAAAGCGCGTCGAGATCAGCCCGATCAGCACGACGATGGCCGCGAGCAGCCAGATTTCGCGGTATTTCAGGAAAGCCTTCATGCCGCGATCCCCGCTGCTGTCCTGACCAGCGTCTCGGCGTCCAGTCCCTTGTTGTCGTAGACCGCTGCGACGAGGCCCTCGCGCATGACGACGACGCGGTCGGACATGCCGAGAATTTCAGGCAGTTCCGACGACACCATGATCACCGACAGGCCCTGCGCCACAAGCTCCGCCATGAACCCGTGCACGGCGGCCTTGGAGCCGATGTCGATGCCCTTGGTCGGTTCGTCCAGGATGATCACCTTGGGCGTCGTCGCCAGCCATTTGGCGATGACCACCTTCTGCTGGTTCCCCCCCGAAAGCGTGCCGACATCCTGGCTGAGTGAAGAGGCGCGCAGATCCAACCGCTCGGTGTAGGAACGGGCGAGCGAAAATTCCTCCGCCAGCCGAAGCATGCCGGATTTGGAGGTGCGGGCGAGCGATGGCAGAGAAACATTCTGGAAGATCGGCAGGCCGATCACCACGCCCTGTTTGCCGCGTTCCTCCGGCACGTAGACGATGCCGGCCTCGATTGCTTCAGCCGCCGATTTCGGCGCGATCGCCTTGCCTTCCAGCGTGATTGTGCCGCCGCTAGTGCGGGTGATGCCTGAAATCGCCTGCATGACCTCGCTGCGACCGGCGCCGACCAGGCCGTAGAAGCCGAGGATTTCGCCCTTGTGCAGTTCGAAACCGATGTCGTTGAACTCGGTCGGATGCGACAGGCCGGAAACGGAAAGCACCGGCGCGCCGATCTCGGCCTTGCGTTGCGGAAAGATGTGGTCAACCGAACGGCCGACCATCATGCGAACGATCTGGCTCTGGCCGGCATCCCTGATCAGGCCTTCGCCGACCATCTCGCCGTCGCGGAACACGGTATAGCGGTCGGCAATGCGATAGATCTCGTCGAACTTGTGGCTGATGAACAGGATCGCCTTGCCCTGCTCCTTGAGGAATTCGATCAAGAGGAAAAGCTCTTCGATCTCCTTCATCGAAAGCGCGGCCGTCGGCTCGTCCATGATGACGATCTGAGAGTCGATCGACATGGCGCGCGCGACGGCGACCAGATGCTTGTTGGCGATGCCGAGGTCCCTGAGCCGCGCATCGGCGTCGATATGGCCGGCATGCATGGTGTCGAGCACTTCGCGCGCATTCTTGCGCATCGTGCGCCAATCGATGGTGCCGAAGCGCGTGCGCGGCGCATGGCCGAGGAAGATGTTTTCGGCGACGCTGAGATCGTCGAACAGCACGGTCTCCTGATGGATGGCGGTGACGCCAATTCCGAAGGCCGCATGCGCGCTGGGCAGCGTAACGGCCTGGCCGTCAATGCTGATGGTACCTGCGTCGGGCTGGTAGATGCCGGTCATGATCTTGACCAGCGTCGACTTGCCGGCGCCGTTCTCGCCGATCAGCGCGGTTACCTGGCCCGGATAGAGCGTCAGGCTGACATTGTGCAGAGCCCGCACACCGGGAAAGCTCTTGGAGATGCCGAACAGCGTCAGGCGTGGAGCAGAAGCTGGAGGCCGCTCCTTCGTCTCGCTGTGTTGGGCCGTCGTGTCCATATCGTATCAAGCCCTGAAACTAGGTCCGTTGGAAGTCGCGGCGGGACCAAAGCCCCGCCGCGTCTGCTTGAAAGGCTCAGAGATCAATAGATCTTGGAGAACTTCTCGATGTTGCTCTTGTCGAACTTGAAGGGCGGAGCCATCGCGGCCGAATTGGTGTCGTCGAGCGTCACCTTGCCGACACGGCCGATCGACAGCGTGGCGCCGGGCTTCGCTTCTTCCTTCTTCACCGCCAGGTCATGGGCGAGGTAGACGGCGGAGTAACCGAGATCGATCGGGTTCCACAGCGCAACCGCCTGGCTGGCGCCGTTGTCGATGAACTTCTTGAATTCCGACGGCAGCGCCAGGCCGGTGACGTTGACCTTGCCGATCAGGTTCTCGTCGGTGACGACCTGGGCGGCGGCGACGACGCCGACGGTGGTCGGCGCGATGATCGCCTTGAGGTTCGGATAGGACTTCAAGAGGCCCTTGGCCTCGTCGGTGCTCTTGGCCGAGTCGTCATCGCCATAGACCGTGGCGACGAGCTTGATCTTGGGGAACTTCTCCGGCAGCACCTTCTTGGCCGCTTCGATCCAGGAATTCTGGTTGGTCGCGGTCGAGGAGGCCGACAGGATGGCGACGTCGCCGCCTTCCGGCAGATAGTCGGCGGCAAGCTTGATGATGGTCTCGCCGATCAAGCCGGTATCGGACGGGTTGAGGTGAAGCTGGCGGCCTTCCTTGGCGACGCCCGAATCCCAGGAGATCACGGTGATGCCGCGCTCCATGGCCTTCTTCAGCACCGGCACCAGCGCGTCGGCGTCATTGGCGGAAATCGCGATGGCGTTGACCTTCTGCGCGATCAGCGAATTGACCACTTCGATCTGCGCCTCGGCGGTCGCCTTGGTCGGGCCGGTGTAGATGATATCGACATCGCCGAGTTCCTTGGCTGCCTCTTCGGCACCCTTGTTGGCGGCATCGAAGAAGCCGTTGCCGAGCGACTTCACCACCAGCGCGATCTTGACGTTTTCCGCATAGGCGGCATTCACGAACATGGCGGCCGAGAAGGCCGCCGTGACCATCAGTTTCTTCAAGAAGCTCATCGAATTTCCTCCCTTGAGCGTTGCATTCCATCGCCGCTGCGGCGTGAGTTCGTCTCAGGCCTGCAGTGAAGATTCTTCCCTTGTCGACTTGCGGGCGACGATCAGCGTCACCCCCGCGGTTTCCAGCATCTTGGCTTCGCGGTCCTCGATGCCGTCATCGGTGATGACGGTGGCGATGCGCGAAAGACCGCACAGGATCAGGCTGGAGCGTTTGCGGAATTTCGAGGAATCGACCAGCACCACCAGTTCGTCGGCCTGGTCGATCAGCTTCTGCTCCGCCTGGATCAGCAGCGGATCGCCCTCCATCAGGCCGAGCGGCCCTAACCCCTGCGCGCCCATGAACATGCGGCGCGCATAGAAATTGCGCGTCACGTCATTGTCGAAGGGCGACAGGATGATGTTCTGCTCGCGATAGATCGTGCCGCCCGACAGCATCACCGTGTTCTTGGAGTGCTTGAGCAGATGCTCGGCGATCGGGAACGAGTTGGTGAAGATCGGCATGCGGCGGCCGGTCAGGAAATGCACCATCTGGAAGGTGGTGGTGCCGCCATTGATGATGATCGGCTCGCCGTCCTTGCATAATTCCACGGCTTCGCGTGCGATGGCTCGCTTCTGCGCGGCGTTGAGTGTTTCGTTGACCGAGAAGGGACGGCCGGCCAGCCCGATGAACTGAGGCGGCGAGATCGCCTCGGCGCCGCCGCGCACGCGGCGCAGGCGCTTCTGGACATGGAGGGCCGCGATATCGCGCCGGATCGTCGCCTCGGACGACTCCGTCAGGTCGACCATCTCCTGCACCGTCACCACAGGCTTTTCCTGGACGGCGGACAGAATGATCCTGTGGCGCTCTTTTTCGTGCATGGTTCCTCCCTGCCTCGGCATCTAGGCACTCAAAACGAGCAGTGTCAATCATTTCCGATCATATAATTTCATTGTGCAGTGCAATATGATTGATATTGATCGTTTGTGATTGACAAGCTCGCCTCTTGCGTAGACATTCCCCGGCGAAAAAGGAGCGCATCGTCCGCGCCCCAAGGGAGGATTACCTATGCTCGACAAGCGCTCCGGCTCGCGCCTCGCCAATCTGTGGGATGATGCGAAGGCGAAGGGGATGAGCGAGCCCGAGCTTCTGGTCTATCGCTCGAACACGCTCGGCTCCGACAAGCGCGTCACCAATTATGGTGGCGGCAATACATCCTCGAAGATATGGCAGAAGGATCCGCTCACCGGCGAGAATGTCGAGGTGCTGTGGGTCAAGGGCTCGGGCGGCGACAGCGCCTCGATCAAACTGGACGGCTTCGCCACCCTCTACATGGACAAGCTGCGGGCACTGAAGGGGCTTTATCGCGGCGTCGAGCACGAGGACGAGATGGTGGGCTATCTGCCCCACTGCACCTTCAACCTCAATCCGCGCGCGGCCTCGATCGACACGCCGCTGCACGCCTACGTGCCGAAGCCCTTCGTCGACCACATGCATCCCGATGCCATAATCGCCATTGCCGCCGCGAAGGATTCCAGGGCGCTGACCAATGAAATCTTCGGCGACGCCATTGGTTGGCTGCCGTGGAAACGGCCGGGCTTCGAACTTGGCCTGTGGCTGGAGAAATTCTGCCTCGAACATCCCGCCGCCAAGGGCGTCATTCTCGAGAGCCACGGCCTGTTCACCTGGGGGGACACGCCAAAGGAGTGCTACGAGACGACGATTTCGGTGATCAACCAGGCGATCGAATGGTTCGAGCGCCGCTCCGAAGGCGTGGCGATCTTCGGAGGCGAGGTGGTGAAGTCGCTCGACGCCGCCGATCGCCGTGCCATTGCGGCCAAGCTGATGCCGAAAATCCGCGGCCTAATCTCGGAAAAGAGCCACAAGCTCGGCCATTTCGACGATTCTTCCGCCGTCCTCGAATTCGTCAACTCCAGGGATCTGCGCCCGCTGGCCGCACTCGGCACATCGTGCCCGGACCACTTCCTGCGCACCAAGATCCGCCCGCTGGTCATCGAATTCGATCCGGCAAAGCCTGATGTCGATGCCGTCATAGCGCGCCTCGCAGACGACATTGCCGAATATCGTGTCGGCTACCAGGCCTATTACGACAGCTGCAAGCATGCGGATTCGCCGGCCATCCGCGACCCCAACGCGGTAGTCTATCTGATGCCCGGCGTCGGCATGTTCACCTTCGCCGGCGACAAGGCGACGGCGCGCATCTCGGGCGAGTTCTACGTCAACGCCATCAACGTCATGCGCGGCGCCTCGACCGTCTCGTCCTATGTCGGCCTGCCCGCGCAGGAAGCCTTCGACATCGAATACTGGCTGCTCGAGGATTTGAAGCTGCAGCGCATGCCGAAGCCGAAGTCTCTCGCCGGCCAGATAGCGCTGGTCACCGGCGGCGCCGGCGGCATCGGCCGGGCCACGGCCAACCGCCTGCTGCGCGAAGGCGCCTGCGTGGTGCTGGCCGATATCGACGAGGCGGCGCTCGCCGGCACCAATGAGGAACTGGCCAAGGCCTATGGCAAGGATTTCGTCCGGGCGGCTCTCATCAACGTCACCTCTGAAGATCAGGTCGTCGCCGGCTTCGCCGAGACGGCAGTCGAGTTCGGCGGCATTGACATTCTGGTCTCCAATGCTGGCCTTGCCTCCTCGGCGCCGATCGAGGAGACGACGCTGGCGCTGTGGAACAAGAACATGGACATCCTGTCGACCGGCTATTTCCTGGTCTCGCGCGAAGCGTTCCGGCTTTTCCGGGTGCAGAAGATCGGCGGCAACGTCGTCTTCGTCGCCTCCAAGAACGGCCTTGCCGCGTCACCCAATGCCGCTGCCTACTGCACGGCCAAGGCGGCCGAGATTCATCTGGCCCGCTGTCTCGCGCTGGAAGGCGCGGAAGCGCAGATCAGGGTCAATGTCGTCAACCCGGATGCGGTGTTGCGCGGCTCGAAGATCTGGACCGGCGAGTGGAAGGAACAACGCGCTGCCGCGTACAAGATGTCGACCGACGATCTCGAAGAGCATTACCGCTCGCGTTCGATGCTGAAGCGCTCGGTCTTTCCGGAAGACATCGCCGAGGCGATCTATTTCCTGGCCTCCGACATGTCGGCCAAGTCGACCGGCAACATCATCAATGTCGACGCCGGCAACGCACAGAGCTTTACACGCTAAGGACCCTTCCCTCTCCCCGTTTCACGGGGAGAGGGTGCCCGAAGGGCGGATGAGGGGCGGCGCCAGCCGAACGAGTATTGGGAGGAACAGCAGTGTCCGAAACCATCATTTCCGCCGACATCGTCGATAAGAACAATGCCGCGCGCAAGGCCGACCTCGAGCGCGACTACGCCTCGCTCGGCGAGCGGCTGGACCGGCGCGGCATCGCCATCGATGCGATCAGGGACAAGGTCGAGAAATTCGCCGTGGCGATCCCGTCCTGGGGCGTTGGCACCGGCGGCACGCGCTTTGCCCGCTTCCCCGGTGCCGGCGAACCGCGTGACATCTTCGACAAGATCGAGGATTGCGCCGTCATCAGCCAGCTGACGCAGGCGACCCCGACCGTCTCTCTGCACATCCCGTGGGACAAGGCCGACCCGAACCGGCTGAAGCAGGCGGCCTCCCGCTTCGGCCTCGGTTTCGATGCCATGAATTCCAACACCTTCTCGGACGCGAAGGACCAGAAGCTCTCCTACAAATTCGGTTCGCTGTCGCATGCCGATGCCGGCACCCGCCGGCAAGCGGTCGAGCACAATCTCGAATGCATCGAGATCGGCAAGACGCTGGGCTCCAAAGCGTTGACAGTGTGGATCGGTGACGGCTCGAATTTCCCTGGCCAGGTCAATTTCGCCAAGGCGTTCGAGCGCTATCTCGATGCCATGCGGGAGGTCTATGCCGGCCTGCCCGCCGACTGGAAGCTGTTCACCGAACACAAGATGTACGAGCCCGCCTTCTATTCCACCGTCGTGCAGGACTGGGGCACCAACTACATCATCGCCAAGGAATTGGGCGACAGGGCGTTCTGCCTCGTCGACCTCGGCCACCACGCACCCAACGTCAACATCGAGATGATCGTGTCGCGGCTGATCCAGTTCAAGAAACTCGGCGGTTTCCACTTCAACGATTCGAAATATGGCGACGACGACCTCGACGCCGGTTCGATCGATCCCTACCGGCTTTTCCTCGTCTTCAACGAACTGGTCGATGCCGAGCTTTCCGGCGCCGAGGGTTTCGACCCGGCGCACATGCTCGACCAAAGCCACAACGTCACCGACCCGATCGAAAGCCTGATGTTGTCGGCGGTCGAGGTGCAGCGCGCCTATGCGCAGGCGCTGCTGGTCGACCGCAAGGCGCTCGAAGGTTTTCAGGACGGCAATGACGCGCTGATGGCGACGCAGACGCTGAAGGCAGCTTACCGCACCGACGTCGAACCGATCCTGGCCATGGCGCGGCTGAAAACCGGCGGCGCCATCGATCCTGTCGCCGCCTACCGGTCAGCGGGCTACCGCGCCAAGGTCGCGGCGGAACGCCCGGCGGTCGCCGGCGGCTCCGGCGGGATTGTGTGAAGGCGGATTCGACTGCGGATGTTCCCCTCACGACGTGCTTCGTGGGAGCCTATTTTTGTGAATGGACTCGGTCTCTCCGAGAGGGTTTTCTAGGTGTCCCCGCCCGGAGACCTGCCATGCATTTCACCCGTCGCACACTGATCGCCGCCAGCCTTTCGCTGACCTTCGCCCTTGCGCCCCTGTCGGCCGTTTTTGCTGCCTCTCCAGCACCCGCCAAGGGCGAGAACGGCATGGTCGTCACGGCACAGCATCTGGCTTCCGAAGTTGGCGTCGAGGTGTTGAAGAAGGGTGGCAACGCCGTCGATGCCGCGGTCGCCGTCGGCTATGCCTTGGCCGTGGTCTACCCCAATGCCGGCAATATCGGCGGCGGCGGCTTCATGACCATCCGTTTCAAGGACGGTAAATCGACCTTCCTCGATTTCCGCGAGCGGGCGCCGCTTGCCGCGACCAAGACCATGTATCTCGACAAGGACGGCAACCCGGTGAAGGGCGCCAGCCTCGACGGCTATCTCGCGGTCGGCGTCCCCGGTTCCGTCGCCGGTTTCGAAATGGCGCGCCAGAAATACGGCACCTTGTCCAGGCAGGACCTGATGGCGCCGGCGATCGCCTATGCCAAGGAGGGGTTCATCCTCAATCAGGGCGATGCGGCTTCATTTGCCGGCGGCGCCGAAAGGTTGGCGAAGGACCCAGCGGCGACCGCCATCTTCCTCAAACCGGAAGGCAAGCCCTATGGCATTGGCGAGAAGCTGGTTCAGCCCGACCTTGCCGCGTCGCTCTCGGCCATTTCGGAGAGAGGTGCCGATGCCTTCTACAAAGGCGCCATCGCCGACGCCATCGTCAAGGCGAGCGGCGCCAAGGGTGGTATCCTAGCCAAGAGTGATTTCGAGCAATATACGGTGCGCGAACTGAAGCCCGTCACCTGCTCCTATCGCGGCTACGAAATCATCTCTTCGCCGCCACCGAGCTCGGGCGGCATCATCATCTGCGAAATCCTCAACGTGCTGGAGGGCTATCCGCTCTCCTATCTTGGCGCTGGTTCGGCCGAGACCGTGCATGTCATGGTCGAGGCGATGCGCCACGCCTATGTCGACCGCAACTCGGCGCTCGGCGATCCCGATTTCGTCGACAACCCGGTCTCCAAGCTGCTGGATAAAGCCTATGCCAAGGACATCCGCGACAAGATCGATCCGTTCCGCGCCGGCGTGTCGCAGGACCTCATGCCGAAGGGCTTCGGCGAATCGAAGGAGACGACGCATTATTCGATCATCGACAAGGACGGCAATGCGGTCGCGGTCACCTACACGCTGAACGGCTCGTTCGGCGCTGGCGTCGTCGCCGACGGCACCGGCATCCTGCTCAACAACGAAATGGACGACTTCACCCAGAAACCCGGCGTGCCCAACCTCTATGGCCTCGTGCAGGGCGAAGCCAACGCCATCCAGCCGAAGAAGACGCCGCTGTCCTCCATGAGCCCGACAGTCGTGGCCAAGGACGGCAAGCCGTTCATGGTCATTGGCAGCCCCGGCGGTTCGCGCATCATCACCATCACGCTGGAGGCGATCGTCAACGTCATCGATCACGGCATGAACATCCAGCAAGCGATCGACGCGCCGCGTATCCATCATCAATGGTTGCCCGACACCGTCTATGTCGAGCCGTTCGGACTTTCGCCCGACACCGAAAGGCTGCTGGCCGGCATGGGGTATCACCTCGATCTCGCTGACCAGACCTGGGGTCAGGCGGCCGGAATCCTGGTCGGTGGCAAGAGCCTGGCGGAAATCGAGAAGGGCGGTGGCGCGCGCTACAATGGCGCCATAGACAGCCGCGCGGCATCGGGCGAAGCGCTTGGATATTGACAGGCCGCAAGCCTGTTCCTTGCCTGACGAGGCCGGATTCCGCCTTTCGGGACCGGCCTCCGCTTCATGGCCCGGCAGCAGCTGTCAGGTCACCAGCGTGATGGTCGATGCAATTAGCATCAAGGCGGCGATGCCGACGAACAGCGCATAGATGCGTGGCCGGTCGAGCAGCAGCGCGTTACCCGATATCCAGGCCGACGTGGCGCCGCCCAGCGCGAAGAGGAAGCCGTTGCGATGGCCGAAAGTCATCGATGCGGCCATCAGGCCGCCGATGATCAGGGCGCCGAACACGATGATCACGGCGACCGCGTATTTCTCGAAGTCGTTGTTGCCGATCCCTGGTCCGATCGCGTTCAGATTCGGCAGGTCGTCGGGATCGAAGGGGCTCGCCGACCCGTATTCGTCTTGACCCATGGATTCTCGCATCACTTGATCTCCGCTGACCGGCAACAAACCATCAACGCCTGCCGAGCGCAACCCGATCGCACGTCCCTCTCCATGTTGACCGACATCTTCAAACACTTTCCGGCCGCACTTGTCACCGTTCTTTCGGCCACCTGGCTCGAATGCAACGGCGTCGCCGCCCGGATGGCACGCCCACCCATATGGCCCGTGTCCGCGGGGAAAAGATAATGCCGCCGATCAATTCGGCTCCGGTAGGCCTAGGCGGCTGCGGCGGGAAGTCGCAGCGCCCGGCAGGTCCCGGCCGGATTGTTCGGCACACTGCCCTCGGCGCAACGCCTCGACGCGCTCCCAGGCCTGCGGGCGAGCTTCGAGCTGCACGCCGGCGAAGACCACACGTCGATCCTGCCGGTGACGGTCAACCGCGCGGTGCGGGCGGCTTTCGCGGTGCGGGAAAGGAATACCGCCTGGCTGAACACCTGCCTGGGTAAGAATCACCTCGCGCCATCATTCCTGTGAAGGGGAGGCGCTCAATCGACGATAGGGGATGCCATCGAATCTTGCCGTCACAAAATCGGTGACGGACATCTTGCGCTTGCGTCCGTCGCTGCAGGCGTAAACCGGCCAACCGGCATCGCTGCATTCGCTGGCTGCGCAAATACGTGCCAGGCAGTTACCGATAGTCAACCGGAAGCCGCCCTTGCCGGCGAAGCCTTGCAACAAGCTCCCGTCCGCCGAGCGCCATGTCCGCGCACGGAATTCCGCTCGCAAAAGCAATGGTTCGAGGGGGATCGCAAGATTGGTTTCGCCGGCATGCCCTGCGAACTGCAGACGGAAGCGCGCCATTGCAGTCGTGTATGCGGTCACAAGATCCGATTCGCGAAAATAGGCGATCGGCAGGTTGGAGCGGTCAAACAGATGAGACATACGCTCGCTTGCCTCTACCGGCGTCAGCAAGGCAACAAAGGTAAGAAAGGCGAAGCAAGCTCGCGACATTTTACAGCAGCCATATCGATCTCGGCCTGCCGGTTTGGCCCCGGTTGCCCTCCGGCAACATCCCGCCAAATCTCGCCCTGCGCAAGCCGCTTGCTGAGGCAGTCCATAAGGCGGCCGAGTGCAGCAATTCGCAAGGCCGCCGAGTTAAAGCGATTGGAGCCGAAGACGGTGATCGCATCAACCAATTTGCGCGGGCGGGCGACATACAGTCGGCGTTCGCGGCAAGGAGGAACACCCGCCGCAGCCGGAGTTCCTCAGCGGAGGCGAGCCGGCGGCAGTTCGAACAGCTTGGCGCCGTTCTCCTGGCCGCGCTCGACATAGCCGATGATGCCGAACCATCTGGCGACATCAGGCCCCTGCAGCCAGCTGCGCGAGTGGATGGGAAGGTTGCCGGCGAGCGCCTGGATATGCCTGATATGCCGCTTGCAGAAACGGACGGTCGAGCCGCGGAAGAAATCCTCCTGCGCGGCAAACAGCGTATCGGCGGCGTCGCTGTTCTCATGCCAGGCGATGATCGCCACGGCCTTCTCGCCCTCGACAAGCGCGTGCGCCCGGCCTTCCTTCAAGTTCATCATCAGATTGTCGTAGGCGATCTTGCTGTCCTTGCCGGCCGCCGCGTATTCCTCCGACATCCGCTTGGACAGGCCATGGAAGACGTCCTCGAGGTCCCCGAGCGTTGCTGCGCGTGCTCTCATTTCACCTCCTGCAGCCCCGCGGGAAGTTTGCCCTACGGTCGATGGATCACCAAGCAAATTGAATCCGACAGAAGTCCGGTGAGCGCAAAGTCGTTCCGTCGATCGATCTTTGTGACGGGCCCCACCAGGCCGACGGACGTGGGCCTGGTCCCGATAATTTCCGAAATCCGAGGTTGGAAAACGTTCGGGGCAGCAGATTCGCCCCTTTTTCGCGCGGTGCTGAGGAGTTTCCGGCCTGGTCCGCGCCGGCAAGTGATGTCGACTGGTGAATGCATTGGCCCGGCTGCTTCGGCGACCGGGCCAGTGATCCGCGGATCGTGCTGCCACCTAATGATTATGGGACTGCTGGAAGCCGGCCACGTCGTACTGAGATACGCTCTTCGGATTTTTCGAGTTTTGCGGCTGGGTGCCCGCGTAATGTGTTCCGGCATTTCCATCCGGGTTGAAGGCCGAGCCCGGAGCAGAGCTGGCGTGGCCGGGGGTCGCACTTCCTGTTTGAGGGGTTCCGATGGTTTGGCCGGGCTGACCTGTCGTGCCCGTCACCGTGTGGACATTGGTGGCCAGGGCCATGCCAATGGAACCCATCAGTAAGCCTGCCATCATCGGAACCAGGAGATGTTTCATGGTCGTTCTCCCAAAAGCATTTGATTTTGGGTGCTCGGGGTCTTGTGAGCACCCGGCGAACTAAAGTTAGAACGCTCTTCGGACCACCATTCATCCCGACTGTCGCAAACTGTGATCTGTTTGTTCACCGAGACACGCTTTTGGCCCGGCGGCTTCGGCCTTCACGCCTTTTAAGTAAGATCTAAGGGAACAAGAGCCTATGGATTCCGGTTAACTGGATATGCCAGCCAAGATCAAAGAACCACAGCCGAAGCCCGGCCCGCAGCCGCCAGTCAGTCGGTCGGACAAGGAAGCACCGTCGGAGCTTGAGCATATCGATCCACCACCGCGAGACGTGCGAGAGGCGCCGGCACCAAACCCCAATGGCGACAAGAAAACCTAAGCGACGCCACGAAAAGAAGGTTCTCGGGCTCGCGCACGTAAATCGAATGGATGTCGGCGCGGCCTAACCGCCAGCACCTCCAGCCAGACTGCGGCGTGGACGCGCATGTATTCCGCGATCGCCTCCGCCTTCAGGCCGATACAAAGCCCCATTCTTCGCATGTGACGATCCGGTTCGGTTGCCCGTGCCGGCGGCTTCAGCCGAGCAGGTCGGCGGCGACTTCGAGCGTGTTGCGGAACGACGTCTCGAGATGGTGCTCCATTGCCTTCGCGGCGCCTTCGGCGTCGTGACGCTTGAGTGCGTCGAGAATGGCTTCATGCTGCTCGATCGTCTGTTCGCCATAGCCGGGTTTGGGAATGGCAAGGTAGCGGCCGCGGTCCATCTGCGCCTTGGAGATGTCGACAGCCCGCCAGATCATCGGCAGGCCGCAGATCTCGGCAATGGTGCGATGAAAGACGTCGTCGAGCTGGATTGCGGTGGCGTATCGGCCGCGCGATATGGCGAGCCGGTGGGCCGCCATATTGTCCTCGAGCAATTCCGCTGACGCCGGCGTGAGCTTGACGGCCGCGCGCTTGGCGCTCTCCATCTCCAGCGCCCGGCGGATGACATAAGCTTCCTCCAGGTCGGCGCGGCTGATCGGCGCGACATAAGTGCCGGTCTGGGCCAGGATCTTCACCAGACCCTCGTCGCTGATGCGCTTGACCGCTTCCCGCACCGGCGTGCGCGAGACGCCGAGCGCTTCGGCGATCGCCACCTCGTTGATCACTTCCCCCGGCTTCATCTGCCCGACGACGATCAGGTTGCGGATCTTCTGATAGATCTGATCGCGGAGCGGCAGAGCCCGATTGAGGGTCGAAGGATCCAGGTCATGGCAAATCCGTAGCTTCGTTCAGCGGAAATGATCAGGTATATTAGAATGTAAATCGGAATGCACCCAATCCGAGGGTAATCTCTGCCGACGATGGAGTGATTGCTCAGGTCACGGAATCCAGCTTGCATCGTGCCTTCCCCGGTCGAGGATGGCCGCCTGGCGAACATCACCATGGCCGAGATCATGGACGGCAAGGAGGTCAGGGACCGGCTGCCGATCCCGCTGACCGTCGTCACCAAGAACAATGTCGGCTCGGTCGAGCCGGCCGGAACGGACCAAGAGAGGATGGTGCCCAGAGGCGGAATCTAAAAAGAAAGAAACTCTCGTTCTTTTCAGATGGTTGCGACTGGCAAGGTGGCGATGCCAGCCAACAGAAATCCCAACAAAATATTTCTGTGGGTTGGTTCTGTTCCCGAATGTCGCACGGGCATTTCCCGTGCCGATGCACCTGAATTATATTCTAGATGCCGATAGTTCTTAGCGCGTGAGCTAGCAAGATCGTCCTCTCCTCCACACTTTTTGGTGCAGGGATCTTTGGAACTCTTTCTTGTCCGTAACGACCAAAGACAATTAGTTATCACTAATGTATCGACGGGTGGTTGGCTGATCTGCTAATTTAGGCGGCCGTAAGCCTGACAGACTGACGGAGCTTCCGCCCACGATCAGTTCGATGCTGGAAACAATGATGCCAAAAGATCCACAGCGGGTCCGTGAGATACAGGATTTCGTTGTCACCGACGTCTTTGAGGAGGCCGGATATTCCGATCGAGGAATTGTCATGACTTTGGTGGATGCCCAAGGGAGTCGCCTGCGCCTTCACTTGACCGCGGCGACCGGAGAACTGCTTTGCGAGCGCTTCGCCAACGCGCTGGAAGCGCGGTACGGCAAGTAGGCGGCTTCGCCAAATGAATCTCATTCTGGCGAAGTGTGACCGCCTTGCTCCTTGTCGAGCAGTCTCGCGATCCCCTCGGCCGAGACCGGCTTGCTGAAATGATAGCCCTGCATCTCGTCGCAATTGTTCTTGCGCAGGAACGCCACCTGGTCATCCGTCTCGACGCCTTCGGCGATCACCCTGAGATTGAGCTTCTGGCCAAGCGAGATCACGGCGCTGGCGACGGCCTGGTCGTTCTCGTCGGTAGCGAGATCGTTGATGAAGGATTTGTCGATCTTCAGCCGCGCCACCGGAAAGGTCTTCAGTGCGCTGAGGCTGGAATAGCCGGTGCCGAAATCGTCGATCGAGATCTGCACGCCGAGGCCTTGCAACGCGTTCATCATCGCCACCGCCGTGTCGACATTCTGCATGATCAGGCTTTCGGTCAGCTCAAGCTCGAGATATTTCGCCTCCAGGCCGCTGTCCTCCAGCGCGTCGATCACGTGGCTGATCAGGTTCTTTTCCTTGAACTGCCTTGCCGATACGTTCACGCACACCACCAGCGGCGGCAGGCCTGCGTCCTGCCAGGCCTTGTTCTGTCTGCAGGCTTCGTGCAGCACCCAGTCGCCGATCGGCACGATCAGGCCGGTCTCCTCGGCCATTGGGATAAACTTCATCGGTGCGATCAGTCCGAGGCTCGGATGGTTCCAGCGGATCAATGCCTCGGCAGCAAAGACGTTGCCGGAGCGAAGATCGACCTGCGGCTGGTAGAGCAGTGTGAATTCGCCGCGCGCCAGCGCGTTGCGCAACTCCTCCTGCAGCAGGAATTTCTCGTGGGCCGTCGCGTTGAATTCGGGCGCATAGAACTGGAAATTGTCGCGGCCAAGCTCCTTGGCGCGGTACATCGCGGCATCGGCATTGGCCAGCAACACATCGGCGGTCGCGCCGTCGTCAGGGTAATTGACAACGCCCATGCTGGCCGTTGCCCTGATGTGACGCTCACCCAGACAAACGGGCTCCGCGATCGCCGTCCGGAGCTTCTGCAAGGTCTCGCCAACCAGGTCGACATCCGGATCCTGGTCGAAGAGCACGACGACGAATTCATCGCCGCCCAGCCGCACGACGGTATCGGTCGCCCTGACGCATCTGACCATGCGGCTGGCGAGGGTCTTCAACAGCATGTCTCCGGCATTGTGGCCGAGCGTATCGTTGACCAGCTTGAAATTGTCCAGATCGATGAACACCACGCTCACCCAGCGGTCGTAGCGCTGCGCATAGAGGATGGCCTGCGAGAGCCTGTCGCCGAGCAGGGCGCGGTTGGGCAGCCCGGTCAGCGTGTCGTGGTTGGCCATGAAATGGATGCGGTCTTCGGCAAGCTTGCGCTCGATGGCGATGCCGGCGATGCGGGTGGTGAAATCGATGAGATTGCTCTCGGCCTTTGTCGGCTCGCGCACCGTCTTCGAATACATGGCAAAGATGCCGAGCACCACGCCGGTATGCGACAGGATCGGCGTCGACCAGCAGGAACGGTAGCCATAGGGCCTCACCAGGTCGCGAAAATCCTCCCACAAGGGATCGCTTGCGATGTCGGTGACGATGACACGCTCGCGCCGGTAGGCGGCGGTGCCGCAGGAGCCGACCTTGGGGCCGATGCGGGTGCCGTCAATGGCGTGGGTGTACTCCTTCGCCAGGCTGGGCGCCGCACCGTGGTGCAGATGAGTGCCGTCCTTGTCGAGCAGCAGCACCGAGCCCACTATACCGCTCAGTTGCGACTCGATGAGGCGCATCAGACGTTCGAGCACCTCGGGAAGCGGCGCACTTGTCGCGATCATTTCCAGGATATGCGCCTGTCCATCCCGCAGATCGTCCGCTTGCCTGCGCGCCGTGATGTCGCGGGCGATGCCAACCAGGCCGAAAATTTCGTCCTCGGCGTTTCGCAGGGGCACTTTCGTCGATGACAGCCATTTGCCGGTGCCCGAAGCATCGACGATGAATTCCTCCTTGTCGACCATCGGCTGGCCGCTGCGCAGCAGGTCCTGCTCGCTGGCACGGAACTGCCGGGCGAGTTCGGGCGCGTGCAGGTCGAAGTCGTTGAGGCCGATCATCTCGCTCGGGTGCTGCCTGCCGTGGTCCGCGGCGAGGGCCTTGTTAGCCACGACGAAACGGCTTTCGGAATCCTTGACCCACAGATAGTCGGGAACCCAATCGATCAGCGTCTGCAGCGAAACGCGTTCGCTGACCATCACGCGGGTGGCGGCGAGTTCGGTGACGTCCTCATGTGTCGACACCCAGCCCCCGCCGGGAATCGGCTGACGGCCGACCTGGATGATACGACCGTCCTTGAGTTCGGCGATCCAGGTCGTCGACTCGGTGCTGGATTTAATCGAGCGGGCGAAAGCCAGATAGGCCTTGCCGTCCATCGTGGATGTCCCCGCAGCGACCAGGTGTTCGACGACATCGGCAAGTGTAATGCCCGCCTGCAGCTTGTCAGGCGCGATGCCGTATATCTGGGCGTAGCGGCGGTTGCACAGGATCAGCCGCTCATCGACGTCGAAGAAGCAGATGCCTTGCGGGATGTTGTCGATTGCCATTTCGAAGCGTCGTGCCTGGGCTTCGAGCACGGCAATCGTGGCCCTGAGCTCGCGCTCCAGGGTTTCATAGGAGGCAACGGCCAACCGCGACAGCGCGGCCAGATGGGTCTGACCGGCTGTCTCCACAGCGGTCCTTGACGATTCCGCGACCAAGTAGCGTTCTCCAATTCGGCCTGCCGAGCAAAACAATTTGGCCGGGAATGAGCTAAGATCGTCGCCATGCTAATTGATGTCTACTAATTGTCCGTGAACATCTTCCGCGGATTGACCTCGAGATTGTCTGGTTGGTCATCTGGCCGATCGGCGGCGGAAAATTGAAGCGGTGGTCATCTACAAGACAAAGCGAATTGCGCTATAGAAGTTCGCCGATGTCAGCGCTCGATCAGCAGGTCGGCCATGAGCCTTGCGCGGCGTCTGTTGCCATATGATACGGACACTGCTTCGACAAAAGCGCGTCATGCTTGCCTCAAAGCCAAGAATCTCGCTGGAGCATGATTTTGCTGCGCTGTATTCGCCGATCGGGAGACCGTCGAACCGCCAGGGAAGCTGCTGCGGGCGATCCGGTTGCAGGCATTCCACTCGATCCGCTCGGAGCGGCTTTTGATGGAGCGCCAGGAATATGATTTTCTGTTCCACTGGTTCGTCGGAGTCTGTGCCGTTACCCCGAAAATCGGAATGCCGCGATGCCGCGGCAGGGTGTTGCGGCATTTCACGTCGGAGAGAGCCATTTGTGGACCTCCTGTTGGCGCTTCGATACCAACACGTTCTCAGATACCAACAAAAATACTAACCTCGCCCCGTTGGACGAAATTTGCCGAACCGCGATGAAACTCGCTCAAGCAGATACTCCGCGCCGAAAATGTCGCCAAAGTCAGCGATTTGCGGAGGCGGAAGCGTAGAAGCTTCGGCGAAAGGGAGTGTCGGGAAAAGAGGTGGTGGTGCCCAGAGGCGGATTCGAACCACCGACACGCGGATTTTCAGTCCGCTGCTCTACCAACTGAGCTATCTGGGCCTGCTCCGGCTAACGAAAACTCGTGTTCCGGATTTCATGGCGACGCCGTGGCGCCCCTTGAAAGCGCGTGGGTTATAGCACGGGAATTCGGCCTGTCCAGCGCCCAGATGTGGATTTCCTTGAGGAAAAGAAATGCCGTTCGATCGGCCTGTTTCCATGCCGTGCGCACGCCTATCTGGCGCTTGCCAGTCTCTTGCGGAAGTCGGACGGCGTCATGCCGGCCAGCTTGCGGAAGGATTTGTTGAAGGCGCTGAGCGAGCCGAAGCCTGAATCCATGGCGACGCGCAGCACATTGGCGTCCTGATGCATCAACAGCGCCTGCGCGTAGCTCAGCCGCAACAGGTTGACATATTCGTTGAGCGTCATGCCGGTCGATTTCTTGAACAGGCTCATGGCGTATTTCGGGTGGATGTCGGCGGCCGCCGCTATGTTCATGCAATCGATGTCGTAGAGGAAATTCTCGGCGATGAAATCGCACATACGCCCGACATTGCGAGACGACTGCTGGTCGAAGGGACTGCCCCCTTCCTGCGCAGCGGCGTTTCCCTGCGCCAGCCGGTAGGGCTCGAACCGCACCCGCTCCAGCCTGAGCAGGAGTTCGTTGACGGCGTGCTCGGCCTTGGCCGGATCGCCAGAGCGGGCATAGCGGTTCCAGCGGGCAAAATTGTCGTTGTCGGATTGATCGGTGGCGCTGGTCACCAGCGTCGCACCCGTCATCAGCCGGTGGCGAACATCCGCCGGCAGATGCAGCCGGAAGAAATGCACCAGCGGCAGATGCGCGCCGGCATAGACGGCGTCGTCGCTCAAATCGTCCATCTGGTGCGGCAGGCCGCCCCAGAACAGGCACATCTCGCCGGCCGAAAGCGCTATTTGGTGCTCGTTCATGCGGTAGTGGACGGTGCCGCGGACGATGAAATTCACCTCGACCTGGGCGTGCCAGTGCGGCTTGAGCATCACCAGCGGATTGGTGTGGAACATCTGTAACAGCAGCGGCAGGCCTTCCACGCTGCTGGCGCCGGGCTGGTAAAACGGCCTGTCAGACATCTTACTTTCCGCCAATTTCATATTCCCTCTGTCAGGGACAGGCCTTTGCCGGCGCCTAGTCTAGCCACGCTCGCAGAGAGAGCAAATGAAATGGGAGGATTTCAATGCGCATCACACTGTCCTGCGCCGCGCTAGCGCTTGCCCTGGGCTCCGCCCCGGCTTTCGCGCAATCCGGCGAAATCACGATCTGGAGCTGGAATATCGCCGCTTCATCCCTGAAAGCAACGGTTGCCGGCTTCAACAAGCTGCATCCCGACATCAAGGTCACGGTCCAGGATCTCGGCAACCAGCCGACCTATGACAAGTCGATCGCCGGATGTGCGGCCGGCGGCGTCGGCCTGCCCGATATCGTCACCATCGAGAACGGCGAGGCCGAGAATTACTGGAGCCAGTTCCCTGACTGTTTCGTCGACCTGCACACGCTGGGCTACACGGCTGAGGACCAGAAGAAATTCCCCGATTTCAAGCGCACCGAACTCGAAGTCGGCGACAAGGCTTATGCGATGCCGTGGGATTCCGGCCCGGTCGCCGCCTTCTATCGCCGCGACTTCTATGAGAAGGCCGGCGTCGACCCAGCATCGATCAAGACCTGGGACGATTTCATCGCCGCCGGCAAGAAGATCCAGGCCGCCAATCCGGGGGTCTCGATGACCAACGCCGATTTCAACGGCGACAGTGAATTCTTCCGCATGATCTCCAACGAACAGGGCTGCGCCTATTTCGCCGAGGACGGCCAGTCGATCACGGTCAACCAGCCCAAATGCGTCGACGCCATGACCAAGGTCAAGGAGATGAAGGACGCCGGCATCGTCTCTTCCGCCGACTGGAGCACCAAGATCACCAACAACACCGCCGGAACCGTCGCCACCCAGGTCTATGGCGGCTGGTACGAGGGCACCATCCGCACCGAATCGGCCGGCGAAAACGGCAAATGGGGCGTCTACCTGATGCCGAGCCTGACCGCGGACGGCCCGCGCGCCGCCAATCTCGGCGGCTCCTCGCTCGCCATCACCTCGGCGTCGAAGAACAAGGAAGCCGCCTACGAGTATTTGAAATACACGCTCGGCACCAATGAAGGCCAGATCACCATGCTGAAGGAGTTCGGTCTCGTCCCCTCGCTGGTCTCGGCCCTGAACGACCCCTATGTCAGCCAGGGCCTGCCCTACTGGGGCGGCCAGGCGGTGTGGAAGGATATTCTGGGCACTTTGCCCAAGGTTGTTCCGAGCCGCGGCACGCAGTTCCAGAGCGATGCCGAGATCATCGTGCGCGCCGTGCAGACCAAATATCTGGCCGGCGGCTATCCCGACGCCAAGGCGGCACTCGACGATGCCGCCAGCCAGATCGCCTCGGCGACTGGGCTGCCTGTCAAATCCTGAGGTGCTGACAGCTTCCTTCTCCCCGTCGCTATAAGGGGAGAAGGTGCCGGTCCACTCTCCGCAGCTGCTGCGGAGGACGGGCAGGCGGATGAGGGGCGGCGCCTACTTCGGCAATTGCCGCCTGCACAAACCAGAAAAGCAGAAAGGAGGAGGAGAAAAGATGCGCAACCGCAATGCCACGGCCTATCGCTTCCTCACACCCTATCTCCTGATCTTCGCCATCTTCTGGGTGTGGCCGATCATCTCCTCGTTCCTGATCTCGTTCCAGGCGACGCGCACCGTGCCGTGGCGCTTCGCACCGAGCTTCAACTGGGGCCGGCTGATCGGCGACCCTGCCTTCTTCAACGCGCTGAAGAACACGCTGCTCATCCTTGTCATCCAGGTTCCGGTGATGATCGCGCTGGCCATGGTAATGGCGGTGCTGCTGAATTCGCCGCTGCTCAAGGCGCGCGGCCTCTACCGCTTCGCCTTCTTCGCCCCGGTCGTCGTCGGCGAGGTCGCCTATTCGGCGGTGTTCCGGCTGATGTTCAGCCTCGATTTCGGCATCGTCAACAAGCTCCTGAACAGCATCGGCCTGCCCAAGATCGACTGGTTCTCCAATGTCACGCCGGCCATGGCGCTGATCATGATCGCGGTGACCTGGCGCTGGGCCGGCTACAACGCCATTATCCTGCTGGCCGGCATGCAATCCATTCCCGACGATGTCTACGAGGCGGCGACGCTCGACCGGGTGAGCAAGCTCAAGCAATTCTTCCACATCACCCTGCCGCTGTTGAAGCCGGTCATCGTCTTCTGCGCCGTGCTGTCGATCATCGGCACCATGCAATTGTTCACCGAGCCGTTCCTGATCACCGAGCGTGGCGGGCCGGGCGGCGGCACCGAGACGCTCGGCCTGCTGCTTTACCGCCAGGGTTTCCGCTCGCTCAACTTCGGCTATGCCTCGGCCGTCGCCTACACCATGGCGGGTCTCGCGATCACCATCACGCTGGTGCAGCTGTGGCTGACGAGGGAACCGAAATGAGCTCGCTCTCATCGGCAAGACTGAAACGAAGCATCGCGCTGCACCTCTTCCTCACGCCGCTGGCGCTGATCTGGCTGTTTCCGCTGTGGATGATGGTGGTGTTCTCGACCATGCCGGACAACGGCATCTTCAGTCCGGGCATCGAACTGTTGCCGCACGGCAATTTCATCGACAATTTCAACAATCTGCAGCGCGACACCGACTTCGTCGGCGCCATCATCATCTCCGTTTGCGTGGCGGTGACCTACACCGTCCTGTCGGTGCTTTTGACATCGATGGCCGGCTGGGCGCTGGCCCGCTACCAGTTCTTCGGCAAAAGCGTGGTCGTCGCCATCATCCTGGGCACCATCACGCTCCCCTATGCGGTGGTGCTGATCCCGCAATTCATCATGGTGGCGCGCGACTTCAAGCTCGCCAACACATGGGTGGCGCTGATCGTGCCACCGCTGTTCAATTCGCTTGGCGTGCTGTTCATGCGCCAGAGCTTTTCCATGATGCCGGACGATCTGTTCGATGCCGCCCGCGTCGAGGGCGTCAAGGAGTGGCGCATCTTCGTCTTCATCGCCTTGCCATTGGCGCGACCGATGCTGGCCGCGCTCTGCATCATCCTGTTCCTCGCCTCCTGGAACAATTATCTGTGGCCGCTGCTCATCAACAGCCAGCCGGGTTCGATGACAGCACCCGTGGCGCTCGGCACGCTGATCGGCCTGACCAAAGTATCGTGGGGCGGCATCATGGCGGGCGCGGTGATGCTGACCGTGCCGATGCTCATCGTCTTCGTGCTCCTGCAGCGTCATTTCATCGCCGGCATCGCCGCCGGCGCGGTCAAGTAGGGAGCAGAATGGCCACCGTCACACTCACAAATGTCGCCAAGCGCTTCGGCGCCTTCGAGGTCGTCCATGGCGCCAACATCGACATCGCCGATGGCGAGTTCGTCGTCTTCGTCGGCCCGTCGGGCTGCGGCAAGTCCACGCTGCTCCGGATGATCGCCGGGCTGGAGGACATCAGCGGCGGCGAGATCGCCATCGGCGGCAAGGTGGTCAACGATGTCGAGCCGGCCGACCGTGGCATCGCCATGGTGTTCCAGTCCTACGCGCTCTATCCGCATATGAGCGTCGAACAGAACCTCTCCTTCGGGCTGCGCATGACCGGCAACCCCAAGGCCGACACCGAGCGGCGGGTGAAGCGCGCGGCCGAGATCCTGCGCATCAGCGAATTGATGGATCGCCGCCCCAAGAAGCTTTCCGGTGGCCAGCGCCAGCGTGTCGCCATCGGCCGCGCCATCGTGCGCGAGCCGCAAGTGTTCCTTTTCGACGAGCCGCTCTCCAATCTCGATGCCGAACTGCGCGTCCAGATGCGGGTCGAGATCTCGAGGCTGCACAAGGAACTCGGCGCCACCATGGTCTATGTCACCCACGACCAGACCGAGGCGATGACGCTCGCCGACCGGATCGTCGTGCTGCGCGGCGGCCATGTCGAGCAGATCGGCCGGCCGCTCGATCTCTATGACAATCCCGACAATATTTTCGTGGCCGGCTTTGTCGGTTCGCCGAAGATGAACTTCATCAAGGCCCACATTGTCGGGCGTGATGCAAAAGGCGTTGTGATCGAGTTGGCGGGCGAGGAGAAAACCCGCATCACGCAGCCCCTGACGGATACCGCGCCGGAACCCGGCAGCAAGGTCATCGTCGGCGTGCGGCCCGAGCATTTCGGCGGTGCCGGTGAAGGCGACGCCGATCTTGTCGTCGCAATCGACGTGGTCGAGCACCTCGGCGGCACGAGCTTTCTCTATGCCAGGACGGCCCATGGCGAGGACGTGGTGATCCAGCGCGACGCGGCAAAAGTCCCCGAGACATCAGATGTCACCGTTTCCATCCGCAAATCCTACCTGTTCGACGAAAAAGGGCTGCGGCTGCGCTGACCGGCCGCCCCTTTCCCAGCCCGCAAGGAGAATGACATGACTTCAACCACGCCCATTCGCTGGGGCATTCTTGGGCCGGGAGGCATCGCCAAGGCCTTTGCCGGCGGCGTCGCCGGTTCGCATACCGGCAAACTGGTCGCCATCGGCGCGCGCAATCCCGGCAAGCCGGGCCTGGCCGAGAGCTTTCCCGGCGCCCGCGTCCTCGATGGCTATGACGCTCTGCTCGCCGACCCTGAGATCGACGCGGTCTATATCGCGGTCCCGCATCCCGGTCATGCGCAATGGGCGATCAGGGCGGCGGAAGCCGGAAAGCATGTGCTGTGCGAAAAGCCGCTGGCGCTGACCGCCTTCGAGGCCGACGCCATGATGCATGCGGCGCGCAAGGCCGGCATCTTCCTCGGCGAGGCTTTCATGTACCGGCTGCATCCGCAGACGCTGCAACTGGTCGACCTGATCAAGTCGGGCGTCATTGGCGAAATCAGAATGATCAAGTCGAGCTTCGGCTTCGCCATGCCTGGTTTCATGCCGCGGCACCGGCTCTATGCCAACGACCTCGCCGGCGGCGGCATCCTCGACGTCGGCGGTTATCCCGTTTCGATGGTGCGGCTGATTGCCGGCGCCGCCATCGGAGCGCCCTTCGCTGAGCCCGACAAGGTGGCCGGCGCGGCCCATCTTGGCCAGTCCGGCGTCGACGAGTGGGCCTCCGCTGTCCTGCATTTTCCCGGCGGTGTCGTCGCCGAGGTTTCCTGCAGCATCTCGCTCAACCAGGACAATGTCCTGCGCATCCTCGGCACCAAGGGGCGTATCGAGGTGCCGGACTTCTGGTTCGCCGGCGGCGACCGCGATGTCGGCCTCGGCCGGATCGACGTGATCGGTGCCGACGGCGCGCGCGAGACCATCAGCGTCAACGAGAAGCGCCATGTCTATTCCTTCGAGGTCGATGCCGCCGGCGAGGCGATCCGTGCCGGGCGCCAGGAATTCGCCTGGCCGGGCATGGGCTGGGCCGACAGCCTCGGCACCTTGCGCGTGCTCGACAGATGGCGCGCGGCGGTGGGGCTGGAATATGAGATCGAGAAGGCCTCGCTGCGCACCAACACCATCTCCGGGCGACCCTTGCGCCCGGGCGGCACCGCGATCGGCAAGCGCACCATTCCGGGCCTGGCGAAGCCGGCCTCCGTGGTGGCGCTCGGCTTCGAGGATTTCCGCACCTTTTCCTCCGGGTCGATCCTGCTCGACGCCTTCTTCGAGGCTGGCGGCAATCTCTTCGACACCGGCTATGTCTATGGCGGCGGCTACACCGAGACGCTGCTCGGCCAATGGCTGAGGAACCGTGGCGTGCGCGAGCAGTCGGTCGTCATCGCCAAGGGCGCGCATTCGCCGCTCTGCTATCCCGACGTGATCGCCAAGCAGCTTGCCCAGTCGCTAGACCGCCTGCAGACCGACCATGTCGATGTCTATTTCATGCATCGCGACAATCCGGACGTGCCGGTCGGCGAATTCGTCGACGCCATGGACCGCGAGGTCAAGGCCGGGCGCATTCGGGGTCCGTTCGGCGGCTCGAACTGGACGATGCAGCGCATGGACGAGGCGATTGCCTATGCCGAGCGCACCGGCAAGCAGAAGCCCGGCGTGCTCTCCAACAACTTCTCGCTGGCCGAAATGCTGGAGCCGATCTGGTCCGGCTGCGTCACCTCCTCCACCGATGATTGGAAAGCCTGGCTGACGTCCAGGCAGATGCCGAACTTCGCCTGGTCGAGCCAGGGGCGGGGCTTCTTCACCGACCGCGCCGGGCGCGACAGGCGCGACAGCGAGGAACTGGTTCGGGTCTGGTACTCCGAGCGCAATTTCGGCCGCCGCGACCGCGCGATCGAACTCGCCGCACGGCTGCGCAAGAGCCCGATCCACATTGCGTTGGCCTATGTGCTCAATCAGCCTTTCCCGTCGGTTCCGTTGATAGGGCCCCGCACGCTGGGCGAACTGGACGACAGCTTGCGTGCGCTGGACATCGCGCTTTCGCCTGCCGAACTCGAGTGGCTGGACGGCGGCAGCCTGCACGCGGCCTGACAAAAGAAGGTCCCAAGCGGCGTCAGGCTTCGTCGTCCGACAGCCTGACGCCGCGCCTGGCCGGCATTTGCAGGCTGGCATACATGCCGGTCGTGCGGAACTGGCTGGGCGTCGTGCCGTAGAGCCGGCGGAAGACCTTCGAAAAATAATTCGCGTCCTCGAAACCGCACAGGATGGCCACTTCCTTCACCGGCAGGAAGTCCGCCTTGGTCAGCAGTTTCGCCGCCCGTTGCAGCCGCTGCTGCAGCACGAACTCGGCGGGCGGCAGGCCTTCGCTCTCGGCGAAGCAGCGCGAGAAATGAGCCCGGCTGAGCCCGCTGATCTGGACGAGGTCCGCCACCGGCAGGGCTTTGTCGAGATTGGCGTTGATGTGATCGATGACCGGCTGCATGGCGCTCTGTTTTTCGGCAAAGGCGTGCGAGCCGAACACATCGTCATAGAGCGCCATCGCAGCCTCGTAGGCGATGGCCGAAGCAGCGCCTGGCGAAGCGGCCCCCTGGATGAGGCGAAGGCTGCAATCGGCGAGATGATCGATCGTCGCCGGCTGCAGCCGAAAGACCGGTCCCGACACGTCGAGGATCGATTTGTGAATGCGCAACGCCTCCTCGCCGTTCATCGAGATCCAGAAATATTCCCAGCGGTCGCCCTTCGCCAGCCAGTAGCGGTGGTTGTGCGGCACCAGCACCAGCAGCGTGTCGTTCGTCTGCAGACGGTAATCACGGTTCTCGTAGCGCAGCCGGCCGGTGCCGCTGATCGTATGCTGGAGTACGGTGAACGGTGTCTGGCCGCGCTTTCGCCCGTCCCAATCATAGGTCACGTCCTCGCGCACTTCATAGCCCGTGCTCGTCGGCATGGCATGCAGGCGCTGGCGGCCGCGCGGCAGCGAGACCGTGCGCATCGACTGTCCGTTGGCGATCAAATCCCGCAGCACAAAATTACCCCTGAAAGCATAATCCTTCTCTGGCCGCGCCCGCGAATATGCGCATAATCCCGCCTCGAAGAACGCGAATAACCCGCGATCGAGGAGCGGGCGGGAGGAGAGAAAGCCGGATTCCGGCTTGAATGGCTTGCACGCCAAGGCGTGTGGCCGTTTTCCTCCCTTGCTGCTCCTTGCCTAGCATTCGATTGGATCGAGGTGAAGGTGATGAGTTTCAAAATCGCTATTATCGGCGCCGGCAGCGTCGGTTTCACCAAGAAGCTGTTCACCGACATTCTCTGCGTGCCCGAATTCAAGGACATCGAATTCGCGCTGACCGACGTCAGCGAGCACAATCTTGGGATGATCAAGGCGATCCTCGACAGGATCGTCGAGGCGAACGGATTGCCGACCAGGGTGACGGCGACGACCGACCGCCGCAAGGCGATCGAGGGCGCGCGCTATATCATCAGCTGCGTGCGGGTCGGCGGCCTCGAAGCCTATGCGGACGATATCCGCATTCCCTTGAAATACGGCATCGACCAGTGCGTCGGCGACACCATCTGCGCCGGCGGCATCCTCTACGGCCAGCGCAACATTCCGGTGATCCTCGATTTCTGCCGGGACATTCGCGAGGTGGCGGAGACGAACGCGAAATTCCTCAATTACGCCAACCCGATGGCGATGAACACCTGGGCGGCGATCGAATACGGCAAGGTCGACACGGTCGGCCTCTGCCACGGCGTCCAGCACGGCGCCGAACAGATCGCCGAGGTGCTGGGTGCGAAATCGCCGCGGGAACTCGATTATGTCTGTTCCGGCATCAACCATCAGACCTGGTTCATCGAGCTGCGGCTGAACGGCCGTGAAATCGGCAAGGACGAACTGGTCGCCGCCTTCGAGGCGCACCCGGTCTATTCCCAGCAGGAAAAGCTGCGCATTGACGTGCTCAAGCGTTTCGGCGTCTATTCCACCGAAAGCAACGGGCATCTTTCCGAATACCTGCCCTGGTACCGCAAGCGTCCCGACGAGATTACGCGCTGGATCGACATGTCGGACTGGATCCATGGCGAGACGGGCGGTTACCTCCGTTATTCCACCGAGACCCGCAACTGGTTCGAGACCGAATACCCGCAATTCCTCGAAGCGGCGTCGAAGCCGATCGATGCGTCAAAGCGCTCCAACGAGCATGCCAGCCACATATTGGAGGCGCTGGAAACCAACCGCGTCTATCGTGGCCACTTCAACGTCAAGAACGATGGCGTAATCACCAATCTGCCGCGCGACGCCATCATCGAGTCACCCGGTTTCGTCGACCGCTTCGGCATCAACATGGCCGCCGGCATCACGCTGCCGGAAGCCTGTGCCGCCACCTGCATGGCCTCGATCAATGTCCAGCGCATGTCGGTCCATGCCGCGATCTCTGGCGACATCGATCTTCTGAAGCTTGCCGTGCTGCACGACCCGCTGGTCGGCGCCGTCTCGACGCCGGAGGAGGTCTGGCAAATGGTCGACGAAATGGTTGTCGCCCAGGCGCAGTGGTTGCCGCAATATGCCCATGCGGTTCCGGCGGCCAAGGAGCGGTTGTCGAAATCAGCGGTCAAGACCCGCGACTGGGCGGGTGCCGCGCGGCGGAACGTGCGCTCGATCGAGGAATTGCGCGCCGAAAAAGCCGCGCTGAAACAGGCCGTCTGAGAACCGGGCGCGGCGGCGGACCCACGGGAGGCAGGTCCATCGCAGTCAGTCGTCCGGGAGCAGTTCCAGCAAAAGTGTGAAGCGGTTTTCCTGGAACTGCGTCGAGGCATAAACAAGGCAAGACGAGCAGCAGCAGACGTCTGAACACGAGGGAGGAGACAATGAGGAACCTACGCAGCATTGGCATTGCCGCTGGACTGGCGCTGAGCGTCTCCGTTCCGGCGCTCAACGCTTTCGCTTCCGAACCGACCGTCGCGCCGGTGCCGGCGACGTTTCCGGCCGAGGGCAAGATCAAGTACGTGGCGCGCGACTCCATCCTGGAGTTCAAGGCGCTGCCCGAGTATCACGAGCCCGACTGGGTCACGGAAAAATACGTCAAGGCAGGCAAGCTGCCGCCGGTCAAGGACAGGCTGCCGAAGGAGCCGCTGGTCTTCAAGACCGGCAATATGCCGGACGGCATCGGCGTCTATGGTGATACGATGCGCCATGTCATCGGCAGCCGGCCGGAAGGCTGGAACTACGGCGCCGGCCAGACCCAGGGCTGGGGCGGCATCGACATCGGCCTTTCCGAATGCCTGACGCGCACCGCGCCGCTGTTCCAGGTCGAGGCGAAGGACACCGAGCCGCTGCCCAACCTCGCCAAAAGCTGGGATTGGTCAACCGATGGCCACAAGCTGACCATGCATCTCGTCGAAGGTGCCAAATGGTCCGACGGCGTGCCATTCAACGCCGACGATGTCATGTTCTACTGGGACGACGAGGTCATGGATCCCAACGTCTCGCCGCTCAATGGCGCCACCCAGGAAACCTTCGGCGTCGGCACGACGCTCAAGAAGATCGACGACTACACCGTCGAGTGGACCTTCAAGGATGCCTTCCCGAAACAGCACCTCTACGCAATGGCCTATGGCACCTTCTGCCCCGGTCCCTCGCACATCTTGAAGCCGCAGCACCCGAAATATTCGAAGAACACCTACGACCAGTTCAAGAACGCCTTCCCGCCGGAATATATGAACATGCCGGTCATGGGCGCCTGGGTGCCGGTCGAATATCGGGCCGACGACATCATCGTCATGCGCCGCAATCCCTACTATTGGAAGGTGGACGAGAAGGGCAACCAACTGCCCTATCTCAACGAGCTGCATTACAAGCTGTCGACCTGGGCCGACCGCGACGTTCAGGCGGTCGCCGGTGCAGGCGACTTCTCCAATCTCGAGCAGCCGGAAAACTTCGTTGCCTCTCTGAAGCGCGCGGCGGAGCCGAATGCGCCGGCACGTCTGGCCTTCGGCCCGCGGCTGATCGGCTACAATCTGCGCCTGAACTTTTCCGCCAATGGCTGGGGCAACCCGGACGAGCGCGGCCAGGCGATCCGCGAACTGAACCGCAACGAGGATTTCCGCAAGGCCGTCACCATGGCGCTTGACCGCAAGGCGCTGGGCGATTCCCTGGTCAAGGGGCCGTTCACCGCGATCTATCCGGGCGGCCTCTCCTCGGGCACCAGCTTCTATGACCGCAAATCCACCGTCTACTATCCTTTCGACCTCAAGGGCGCCAAGGCCGAACTCGCCAAGGCCGGTCTGAAGGACACCGACGGCGACGGCTTCGTCAACTTTCCGGCCGGTACCGCCGGCGGCAAGAACGTCGAGATCGTGATGCTGGTCAACAACGACTACACGACCGACAAGAGCCTCGCCGAAGGCGTGGTCGCGCAGATGGAGAAGCTTGGCCTCCGGATCGTGCTCAACGGGCTTAACGGCACCCAGCGCGATGCAACGCAATACTCAGGCCGCTTCGACTGGCTGATCCGGCGCAATGAGCAGGAACTGACCTCCGTGGTGCAGAACACCGTGCAACTCGCTCCAGTCGGCCCCAAGACCAGCTGGGATCACCGCGCGCCGGAAAGTGGCGAGGTCGATCTGATGCCTTTCGAGAAGGATCTCGTCGACATCGTCAACAAGTTCGTCTCGTCGGCGGATAACGACCAGCGCGCCAGTCTGATGCGGGACTTCCAGAAGATCTCGACCGAACACGTCTACAATATCGGCCTGACGGAATATCCCGGCGCGCTGATCATCAACAAGCGCTTCTCGAACATTCCGCAAGGCACGCCGATCTTCATGTTCAACTGGGCCGAGGATTCGATCATCCGCGAACGGGTCTTCGTCGCGGCCGACAAGCAGGCCAAATACGAACTGTTCCCCGAAGAGCTTCCCGGCAAGCCCGGAGACAAGGGGCCGATGTAAGTTTAAGGGCCCCGATGTAAGTTTACCTCCCCTGACTGAGAGAGACCCGGCCGCGTCGCTGGCGCGGCCGGGACAAACCAACCCTCCGAGCGCCCCTCCAAGGGAGCGGCCGGCGAGATGAGGAAGCGGACCGTCCATGTTGCGATTCCTGCTCACGCGCATAGCGTCGGCAATACCGGTTCTCGCTATTCTGAGCCTGGTCACCTTTGCCATCATCCAGGCGCCGCCGGGCGACTATGCCGATTACATCCGCTCGCAACTGATCAACCAGGGCGGAGCCTCTTTCGCCGAGGCCGACGCGCAAGCCCAGGCCTATCGTGTCGAACACGGCCTCGATAAGCCGCTGCCCGTCCAGTATCTCAACTGGGTCGGCGGCATCGTCACCCGCGGCGATTTCGGCTACAGCCTCTATTACAACAAGCCGGTGGCCGACGTCGTCGGCGAGCGCCTGCCGCGCACGCTGCTTCTGGCTTTGGTCTGCCATCTGCTCGCCTCGGTGCTGGGCATCACCTTCGGCATCTGGGCGGCGACCCGGCAATACACCTGGATCGACTCGACCCTGTCGGCGATTTCGTTCCTCGGCATGACGGTGCCGCGCTTCCTGATGGCGCTGATCATCGTCTATCTCCTGGTCTTCCAGTTCAACGTGTCGGAGATCGGCTCGTTCTTCTCGCCGCAATATGGCGGTGCGCCATGGTCATGGGCCAAATTCGTCGACCTGGTCAAGCATGTCTGGCCGGTGGTGGCCATCGCCACCTTCGGCGGCCTCGCCTACAATATGCGCGTCATGCGCGGCAATCTGCTCGACACGCTCAACGCGCAATATGTCGAGACGGCGAGAGCCAAGGGACTGACCGGCGGAGCCGTCGTCATGCGCCACGCGGTGCCCAACGCACTGCATCCGCTGGTCATGTATCAGGGCGTGGTGCTGCCCTATATGCTGACCGGCGAGATCGAGACGGCCATCATCTTCGCGCTGCCGACCGTCGGTCCGGCGATCGTCGGCTCGATGGCGGTCGGCGACGTCTATGTCACCGCCACCTTCATGATGGTGCTGTCGGCGACGCTAATCGTCGGCAACATCATCGCCGACATGCTGCTCGTCCTGCTCGATCCGCGCGTGCGCCAGTTCGGGGAGGGCTAGATGCTGGCACGGGACCCTTCACCACCGCCACTGCCGGCCGAGCGAGCCACGGTGGCGCCCACACGCGGCAATGAGAGCTACATGGCGCTGGTCTGGCGCCGGCTGAAGCGCTCCTGGACCGGTATGGCCGGGCTTTGGCTGGTGGTGCTGCTCCTGGTCATGGCCGTGTTCGCCGAATTCCTGGCGCCGATGGACCCGAAGGCGACCGATGTCGGCTTCGCTCCGCCGCAGCTGCCGTCCTTCCATGACAAGGACGGCAATTTCGTCGCGCGGCCGAGGGTCTACGCGCTGGCCGATTCGGCCGACCTCGATCCGGTCACCTTCCAGCCCATCGTCGGCCCCGACTACGACCATCCGAGGCTGCTCGGCTTCTTCGTCGAGGGCGCACCCTACAAGCTCTTCGGGCTGATACCGGCGAACCGGCATTTCTTTGCCTCGACGGACGGCCAGCCGGTGCATTTCCTCGGCACCGACAAGTTCGGCCGCGACGTGCTGTCGCGCGCCATCCACGGCTCGCGCGTCTCGCTGATGATCGCGCTGACGGTCGTCTTCATCGTCACCGTCATCGGCACCACCGTCGGCATGGTCTCCGGCTATTTCGGCGGCCGGTTCGATGTCTGGATGCAGCGCTTCGTCGAACTGGTGCTCGCCTTCCCGCAACTGCCGCTCTACTTGGCGCTGACGACGCTGATCCCGGTCACCGCGCCGACCGATGTGTTCCTCGCCTTCGTCATCATCGTCATGTCGGCGCTCGGCTGGGCGCAGATGTCGCGCGAGGTGCGCGGCAAGACGCTGGCGCTGGCGCGCATAGAGTATGTGCGCGCCGCCATGGCTGTCGGGGCCACTGACCGACGCATCATTCTGCAGCACATCTTCCCCAATGTGATGAGCCACGTGATCGTCGCCGTGACGCTTGCGATCCCGACGGTGGTGCTGCTCGAATCCTTCCTCGGCTTCCTCGGTTTTGCCGTCAAGCCGCCGCTGATCTCCTGGGGCCTGATGCTGCAGGACACCGCGACCTATTCGGTCATCGGCACCTATCCCTGGATCCTGTCGCCGGTCGGTTTCGTGCTCGTCACCGTCTTTGCCTTCAACGCGCTGGGCGACGGCCTGCGCGATGCCGTCGATCCGTATTGAGGGGACCGGGATGACCGTCGTACTCGCCGAGCCCTTCGCACCAGCCTTCCGCCTTGACCATGATGGGCGCCAGGGAGAGCCCGTCATCGATGCCCGCAACATCGAGGTCGCCTTCAAGGTCGAGCACGGCGTCGTCGAGGCGGTCAAGGACATCTCGTTCCAGCTCTATCGCGGCGAGACGATCGCGATCGTCGGCGAATCTGGTTCCGGCAAGTCGGTGACGGCGCGCACCGTCATGGGGTTGCTGTCGCGCCGCGCCACCGTGTCGCCGAAATCGAGCATCTGTTACGACGGTCAGGACATCCTGAAATTCCCCGAAAGCGCCCGGCGCAAGCTGCGCGGCAACCGCATCTCGATGATCTTCCAGGAGCCGATGAGCTCGCTCAATCCGATCTATACGGTCGGCAGCCAGATCGTCGAAGCAATCCGGGTGCATCGCAAGGTGAGCCGCAGGCAAGCCTGGGCACGGGCGCTCGAACTGCTGCGGCATGTGCAGATTCCCGAACCCGAGGCGCGGCTCAAACAATATCCGCACCAGCTCTCGGGCGGGCAGCGGCAGCGCGTGATGATCGCCATGGCGCTCGCCAACGATCCCGACGTGCTGATCGCCGATGAGCCGACGACCGCGCTTGATGTCACTGTCCAGGCACAGATCCTCAACCTGATCCGCAATCTGCAGAAAGAGCTGCGGATGGCGGTGATCCTGATCACCCACGATCTCACCGTGGTGCGCAAGTTTTCCGACTATGTCTATGTGATGCAGCATGGCGAAATGTGCGAGCACAACGTCACCGAACGGCTCTTCGCCGCTCCGCGTCATCCCTACACGCAGCGGCTGCTTGCGTCCGAGCCACGCGGCCGACCGCAACCGCTGCCGGAGGGCTCAGGCACCATCCTCGAGGCGAACGGCGTGCGCGTCTGCTTCATGCTGCGCCACGGCACGTTCCTGAAGCCCGACTGGCGTGAACTGGTTGCCGTCGACGATCTCGACCTCAAGCTTTGCCGCCACGAGACGCTGGGCCTGGTCGGCGAATCCGGTTCCGGCAAGACCACCTTCGGCCAGGCGCTGCTGAGGTTGACCGACGCCAAACGCGGCGAGATCCGCTTCGATGGCCAGCCGATACATGGCCTGTCGCGAGCGCAGATGCGGCCGCTGCGTTCGCGCATGCAGATCGTTTTCCAGGATCCGTTCTCCTCGCTCAACCCGCGCATGACGATCGGCCAGATCATCGAGGAAGGGCTGATCGTCAACAGCATCGGCGCGACACGGCGCGAACGGGTCGAGCGGGTGCGCGAGGCGCTGGTCAGCGCCGGCATGCCGGGCGATATCCTGTCGCGGTTTCCGCATGAATTCTCCGGTGGCCAGCGCCAGCGCATCGCGATTGCGCGGGCCATCGCGCTCGAACCCGAATTCATCCTGCTGGACGAGCCGACATCGGCGCTGGACCTCTCCGTCCAGGCGCAGATCATCGATCTGCTGCGCAAGCTGCAGGATGAGCGCGGCCTGAGCTACCTCTTCATTTCGCACGACCTCAAGGTGGTGCGCGCGCTGTGCCACCGCGTCATCGTCATGCAGCACGGCAAGATCGTTGAGCAGGGACCCGTCGACGAGGTCCTCACCAATCCCAAGACTGCCTACACCGAACGGCTCGTCAGGGCCGCTTTCGACGTGGCCTGAACACATGCCGGAGGTTACATTGGCAAGACATCCCAGGATCACTTTCATCGGTGCCGGTTCGACGGTGTTCATGAAGAACATCGTCGGCGACGTGCTGCAGCGCCCGGCGCTTTCGGGCGCCACGATCGCGCTGATGGACATCAATCCGCAGCGGCTGGAAGAAAGCGCCGTCGTCGTCAACAAGCTGATCGCCACACTCGGCGTCAAGGCGAAGGCCGAAACCTACACGGACCAGCGCAAGGCGCTGGCGGGCGCCGATTTCGTCGTCGTCGCCTTCCAGATCGGCGGCTATGAGCCCTGCACCGTTACGGATTTCGAGGTGCCGAAGAGATACGGCCTGCGCCAGACGATCGCCGATACGCTCGGCGTCGGCGGCATCATGCGCGGCCTGAGGACCGTGCCGCATCTTTGGAAGATCTGCGAGGACATGCTTGCCGTGTGTCCGCAGGCGATCATGCTGCAATACGTCAACCCGATGGCGATCAACACCTGGGCGATCTCAGAGAAATACCCCGAGATCAGGCAGGTCGGGCTGTGCCACTCGGTGCAAGGCACGGCGATGGAACTGGCGCACGATCTCGACCTTCCCTACGACGAGATTCGTTACCGCTCGGCCGGCATCAATCACATGGCCTTCTACCTGAAGTTCGAGCATCGCCAGCCGGACGGATCCTACCGCGATCTCTATCCCGATCTGCTGCGTGCCTATCGCGAAGGCCGCGCGCCCAAGCCTGGCTGGAATCCGCGCTGCCCCAACAAGGTGCGCTACGAGATGCTGACCCGGCTGGGTTATTTCGTCACCGAAAGCTCGGAACATTTTGCCGAATACACGCCCTATTTCATCAAGGACGGCCGCCCCGATCTGATCGAGAAATACGGCATTCCGCTCGATGAATACCCCAAGCGCTGCATCGAGCAGATCGAGCGCTGGAAAGACCAGGCGCAGGCCTATAACTCGGCCCAGCGCATCGAGGTCGAGGAGTCCAAGGAATATGCCTCATCGATCATGAATTCGGTCTGGACCGGCGAGCCGTCGGTAATCTACGGCAATGTCCGCAACAATGGATGCATCACCTCGCTGCCCCGCGATTGTGCCGCCGAAGTGCCGTGCCTCGTCGATGCTTCCGGCATCCAGCCGACCTATATCGGCGACCTGCCGCCGCAGCTTACGGCGCTGATCCGCACCAACATCAATGTGCAGGAACTGACGGTGCGGGCGCTGATGAGCGAAAACCGCGAACACATCTACCACGCGGCGATGATGGACCCGCACACTGCGGCCGAACTCGACCTCGACCAGATCTGGTCACTGGTCGATGATCTCCTGGCCGCTCACGGCGACTGGCTGCCAGCCTGGACGCGTGGAAATCGCAAGAACCAGGCCGCCTGACCGGCGGCCCTGGCTTCATTTCGGCCCTGGCTTCATTTCGGCTCGTCAGTGTCCGGTTCTTCCTCGTCGTCGCGCGCCGAGATGACATAGGCGCCCTTCAGCCAGCGGTTGAGGTCGATGTCCTTGCAGCGCGTCGAGCAGAACGGATAGGTCTCGCGCGCTGACGGCTTGCCGCATTCGGGGCAAGGGCGCTTGGGCCGCAACGGCGTCACTTTGTCGTCGAGGCTCATGGCCGCGCGGACAGCCAGTTTTGATGGGCCTTGAAACCTTCGCCCGAGAGCAGCGCCGCCGTCTCATAGAGCGGCAGGCCGACGATGTTGGTGTAGGAGCCGACGAGCTTGACGACGAAGGAGCCGGCGAGACCCTGGACGGCATAGCCGCCGGCCTTGCCGCGCCATTCGCCCGAGGCGACATAAGCGTCGATCTCCTCGCGCGGCAGCCGCTTGAAACGCACCCGCGTCTCGACCAGCCGCTGGCGCATTTTGCCCCCCGGCGTGATCAGGCAGATGCCGGAATAGACCCGGTGCGAACGGCCGGACAGCAGCCCGAGGCAGTTGGCGGCATCATCCAACGTTTCGGCCTTGGGCAGGATGCGTCGCCCCACCGCGACCACCGTGTCGGCGGCCAGCACAAAGCTCGGCGCATAGTCCGTCTCGGTCTTCAGCGACGCGAACGCCTTCTCGGCCTTTTCCTTCGACAGGCGTTTGGCCAGCGAACGCGGATGCTCGGCACGCAGCGGCGTTTCGTCGATATCGGCTGGCAGGATGCGGTCCGGCTCGATGCCGGCCTGCTGCAAGAGTTCGATGCGGCGCGGCGAACCCGAGGCAAGCACCAGCTTTTGCGAAATGCTCATCGCGCTCGGGTCTTGATCTTACTTGAAACGGTAGGTGATGCGGCCCTTGGTCAGGTCGTATGGCGTCATCTCGACCAGAACCTTGTCGCCGGTCAGCACGCGGATGCGGTTCTTGCGCATGCGGCCGGCCGTATGGGCGATGATCTCGTGTTCGTTTTCGAGCTTCACCCTGAACATCGCGTTGGGCAACAATTCCGTGACGATACCCGGAAACTCGAGGACTTCTTCCTTCGGCATTCGATACCTTTGCTTGGATGACAGTTCCGGCGCCTAGAGCATGATGCCGAAAAGTGTGAAGCGGATTTCCGACGACATCATGCTCTACTTCTTTGACCTAGAGTCGGATGATTTCAGGTCGGACAGACCTGAAATCATCCGACTCTAGCCGGAATTTCGGCGGAACCTATATGATAATCGTGCGCTTGTGAACACGCTTAATCCGTCGCGTTTTTTGCTTCGGGAAGCAAAAAACGTCGGCTTATGCGCAACTTCAGCCGCTCGCGCACGTCGCGATAGCTGGCCATGATCTGTTCGCGCGTGCCGCCGGCATCGGTCGGGTCCGGCGTCGGCCAGTATTCCACCTCGACGGCAAGCGAGCGGGTGAGTTCGAGCGCGGCATGGTGCGCCTCCGGCGCCAGTGTCACGATCAGGTCGAAATAGTCGTCCTCGAGATCGTCCAGCTTCCGTGGATGGCGTTCGCCCAGCATCAGGCCGTCCTCGGCAAGCACGGCGTCGACGAACGGGTCGCGCTCGCCGGCGCGCACGCCGGCCGAGGCGACGAAAATTGTGGCGGGCAGCACCCGGCGCGCCAGTTGCTCGGCCATCGGCGAGCGCACGGCATTCATGCCGCACAGGAACAGGACCGAGTGGGGCAGGGCGCCGGGGACCAGGATCAGCCCCGCCAGTGCAGCACGCAGACCAGCGTGAACAGGCGTCGCGCCGTGTCGAAGTCGATGTCGATCTTGCCGGAGAGCCGATCCATCAGTGTCTGCGAGCCCTCATTGTGCAGGCCACGGCGGCCCATGTCGATCGCCTCGATATGGCTCGGCGTCGAGGAGCGGATGGCGTCGTAATAGCTCTCGCAGATCATGTAGTAATCCTTGACGATGCGCCTGAGCGGCGTCAGCGACAGGATGTGGGTGACGACGGCGGCGCCGTCCTCGCGCGCCACGGCAAAGACCAGGCGGGACTCGGCCAGCGACAGCTTCAGCCGGTAAGGACCTGTGCCGCTGTCATTGACAGGCTTAAAACTGTTCTCCTCGATCAGGTCGAAGATCGCCACCGCCCGCTCATGCTCGATATCGGGCGTCGAACGGCCGATCGATTCATCGAGTTCGACATCGATCAGTTTTGCGCGGGTTTGATGGTGGCCCGTCATGCCGGCCTACATGTTCAGCCGTATGGCGACGGAGCGACCATGCGCGTCGAGCCCTTCCGCCTGCGCGAGTGCGATCGCCGCCGGTGCCAGCATGCGCAACTGCTCCGGCCCGAGCTTCAGGACCGAGGTGCGCTTGACGAAGTCGAGCACTGACAGGCCCGACGAGAAGCGCGCCGAGCGCGCTGTCGGTAGCACGTGGTTGGAGCCGCCGACATAGTCGCCGATGACCTCGGGAGTGTGGCGGCCGAGAAAAACCGCGCCCGCGTTGCGCATCTTCGCCAGGAAGCCCTCGGCATCGTCGATGGCCAGCTCGACATGTTCGGCGGCGATACGGTCGACCAGCGGCAGCGACGCCTCGATGGTCGGAACCAGGATGACGGCGCCGAAATCGCGCCAGCTCGCCGCCGCCGTCTCGCCCCGCGACAGGCTCTGCAACTGGCGTTCGACCGCCTGTTCGACCGCTTTGCCGAAAGCCGGGTCGTCGGTGATCAGGATCGACTGCGACGACACGTCATGCTCGGCCTGGGCAAGCAGGTCCGCCGCGATCCACTCCGGATCATTGCCGCCGTCGGCCACCACAAGCACTTCCGACGGCCCGGCGATCATGTCGATGCCGACAGTGCCGAATACCCGCCGCTTGGCCGCGGCGACATAGGCATTGCCGGGGCCGACGATCTTGGCCACCGGCTTGATCGTCTGCGTACCATAGGCAAGTGCCGCGATCGCCTGCGCGCCGCCGACGCGGTAGATTTCGGAGACGCCCGATATATCCGCCGCCACCAGCACCAGCGGGTTGACGACGCCGTGCGGTGCCGGCACGACCATGACGATGCGCTCGACGCCGGCTACCTTGGCCGGCACGGCGTTCATCAGCACCGAACTTGGATAGCTTGCCGTGCCGCCCGGCACATAGAGCCCGACCGCGTCGATCGCGGTCCAGCGCGAGCCGAGCTCGACGCCGGCGGCATCGGTGTAGCGTTCGTCCTGCGGCTTTTGCCGCTGGTGATGGGACCGGATGCGGTCACGTGCGAATTTCAGCGCCTCGACCGTGGCCGGATCGGCCTCGGCATAGGCGCCGGCGATGTCTTCCGCCGAGACGGCAATGCCGAGCTCGGCGAGGTCGCCTCCGCCGAATTTCTGCGTGTAGTCGATCAGTGCCGCGTCGCCCTCGGCACACACGCGCGCGATGATGTCGCGCACCACGGCGTCGACATCGGCCGATACCTCGCGCTTGGTCAGGAGGAACGCGGCGAAACGCTGCTCGAAATCGGCGTCGGACTGGCGGAGCGTGATGGCCATCGTATGCTCAAGCCCTGTGTATGGGGCGTGACGTGGCTTCCCACGCGCCGCCGATATCGGCAAGGCGGGCCTCGATGCATTCGACATCGAGCATGATCGTGCCGCCGCCCGAAAAGATCAGTTCGACGATGCCGGCGGGCTTGCTGATCTCGATGAAGCTGATCGCCAGCAGGGAGAGGATTTCGGCCGGCTTGTCGCGGGCGATGCCGTTGGTCTTGGCGCCCAGCACCCGGTCGAAATGCAGCACGGCCTGCCGTCGTTCATTGTGCTGGCGAAACAGGCCGGATTTGGCCTCCCACACGAAACGGTTCATGGTCAGCACGAACCGTTTGGCCTTGGGCAGGAATTCGAGGTCCGCGACCTTCATCACGGCGTCCTGGAGATGAGCCGAGACGATGCTCAGATCCTGGTCGTCGAGCGCAATGAGTTTCAAGGCCATGCGGATTTCACACCTGAAGGTTGGCAATCAGCCTTTCTGTTAGGCGGTCTTTCCGATCGGTGCAACCGCGACAGGGGTCCTGCTGATGCATGTCGCCTGGAAGTGTCCTCGGTTCCGGGATAACGACATGCATAAAATCAGAAACTTACAGCAGGTCGGGCGAATCCTATTCGCCGCGACATGCTGTAGAGGGATTTGCCTCAGGTTTTGCGCACCCCTCATCGGCCGCTGCCAAGCACTTCTACCCGTATAGCGAGGGGAGAAGGGCGCTTCGCAGATGATTTCGCCAAGCGACCGCGGATCGCTAAGCCGAAATACGCTCGATCACCGCGCCGCAATTGGAAAGCTTTTCCTCCAGCCGCTCGAAACCGCGGTCGAGATGGTAGACGCGGTTGACCGTGGTCTCGCCCTCGGCCGCCAGGCCAGCGATGACCAGCGAGACGGAAGCGCGAAGATCGGTCGCCATGACTGGAGCGCCCTTCAGCTTCGCCACGCCGTCGACGATCGCCGTCTGGCCCGAAAGCGTGATGTGGGCGCCGAGCCGCGCCAACTCCTGGACGTGCATGAAGCGGTTTTCGAAGATCGTCTCGGTGATGCGCGACTTGCCCTTGGCCATGGTCATCAGGCCCATGAACTGCGCCTGCAGGTCGGTCGGGAAGGCCGGGAAGGGCGCCGTCGTCACGTCGACCGGCGAAATGCCGGCTCCGTTGCGCTTCACGCGGATGCCGGAATTGGTCTGCGTGATCTCCGCGCCCGTCTGCGAAATCACGTCGAGCGCCGTCTGCAGCAGCTCCGGCCGTGCGCCTTCCAGCACGACGTCGCCGCCGGTCATGGCGACAGCCATGGCATAGGTGCCGGTCTCGATGCGGTCGGGGATGACGCGAACGCGCGCCCCCGACAGCGCTTCGACGCCGTCGATGGTGATGGTCGGCGTGCCGGCGCCGGAAATCCTGGCGCCCATCGCGTTGAGGCATTCGGCCAGATTGACGATCTCGGGCTCGCAGGCGGCGTTTTCGAGCACCGTCTCGCCCTTGGCGAGCGATGCCGCCATCATCAGCACATGGGTGGCGCCGACCGAGACCTTGGGGAAGACGTAACGGTTGCCGACAAGGCGGCCATTCCGCGTCTTGGCGATGACGTAGCCGGTGTCGACATCGATATCGGCGCCCAGCGCCTGCAGGCCTTCGAGGAACAGGTCGACCGGGCGCGTGCCGATGGCGCAGCCGCCGGGCAGCGAGACCTTGGCCTCGCCCATCCGGGCCAGCAGAGGCCCGATCACCCAGAACGAGGCGCGCATCTTGGACACCAGCTCGTAAGGAGCGGTGGTGTCGACGATGTTGCGGGCGGAAAAGTTGATGGTGCGCGAATAGCCCTCGTTCTGCTTCTCGCGGCGGCCGTTGACCGAATAGTCGACGCCGTGATTGCCGAGTATGCGGATCAACTGCTCGACATCGGCCAGATGCGGCACGTTTTCGAGCGTCAGCGTGTCGTCGGTCAGAAGCGAGGCGATCATCAGCGGCAGGGCGGCATTTTTCGCACCCGAGATCGGAATGCTTCCGGCAAGCTTGTTGCCGCCGACAATTCTGATGCGATCCATTGGAGAACGTCCCTCTCGGCCAGAAAAGGCCGGTTCAATCGTTTAAGTATCGGCCCGTCTAGACCATTGGCCAATCTGGTTCAAGAAATAGGATTTCGCCCACCCCGGTCCAAGAGTGGCCGATTTGAGTTAATCTTTCTGCATTTCCTTTGAAGCAGTGAGCCCGTCGGGTCGCTGGTCGGCCTCACCTGTGCGGCGCGAGCGCGACTGCGCCTTGCGCTTCTGCAGATTGGCGCGCAATTGCTCGGCGAGCCGGTTCTTGCGGATTGTTTCGCTGCTCTTCGGTGGATTTGTCTTGTCGCTCATCGTCCCGCCCCGGCTGGCGACCAGCCAACCCGCCATTCAGGGATAGCCAACATTGTGGCGCCGCCATGTCATGGAAAGCTATCCGGCAAAGGCTTTCACAGAAGCGTTGTTCTTGGCCTTGCGCTTACCGGTTCGATATGGCAGAAGCCCCGCCATCGGCGGCTGCGGTAGCTCAGTGGTAGAGCACTCCCTTGGTAAGGGAGAGGTCGAGAGTTCAATCCTCTCTCGCAGCACCAGATTTTCCGAAGCGGCATCAAAAACTTAGAGTTTTCCGTGGCTTCCGCATGTGCGGACTGTTATGGGAATGTGCTCTGGTATGGCGGGAATTCGGTGGAGAATGCGGGGTCTATCCAAGCGCAAAGGCTCAGAGGTTTGGCAAGGCAAGTTCCGAATCCCCCAGCGTCTCTGGGATCGGCGCGACGATTTGTTGAAGCTGGGGGCTACTGGGATCGGGAAAAGCCAGGAGTTCACCAAGTCCCTTGGGGAGCGGGATCGAGCCCACGCAACGCGCGTCTACCGCAATAAACTCGACAGCTGGGAGCAGCTCCTGGAGGCCTGGCAGGGTCTTCTCGACACCGGCCCTCAGCGCCTCAGCCATCAGCAACTCGTGGCCCTAGCGGCGGAGCGAGCAAGGGCATTCCTCGCCGCTCATGAGGCAGACCCCTTCGACGCGCCCCCGGTCGCAGGCCAAGTGCCGCCGCCCGTGGACGATGGCGGAAGGTTTGCTCGAAGCATTGCCTCGCTGCCCGAAGCCTCGCGGGAGGCGCTGTTGGCGGACCTCAAGCACTATCTTTCGGCGGCCGAGGATGAGCGGGGCAGCCTGGCTCTCCGCCTCCTTGAAGTCCACCCAGCCCTCCGCAACGCGCTCGCTCCAGACTTTGTGGCCATGATTGAGGCGATGCATGGAGAGCAGTCCGACGATGCCCTCTTGGCTCGCGGCCTTCACGTCAATTCCGAGACGCGCCGCCTATTGAACCTCCAGATGGCGCACAAGATGGCCGCCGTTGGGCTTGCCCTCGAAGACCGCCGCGCGGGGCGCTATAGACCGGTTGCCGAGTTGGATGAGGCTCCGCCGTTCATCCCAACAGCTACGAAGCCTGCCACGGAGGCGAGTGGCAATGGGTCACCTTCGAGGCAATCATCAACGCCCAGGCCACAAAGCGGAAGGCGGGGCAGGGCTCCAGGCCGATGCCCGACAAGTCGGTCAAGAAGTACAAGCGGATCGCGGAGACCTTCGCTGCCCATCGCGGCTCTGACAATGCGGCCACCGTGACGGTCCGCGAAGTGGAGGCTTGGCTGGATGCCATGCAGGACGAGGCCGGGGTCTCGAACCGCACGATTGCCGACAGGCTGGTGGCCATCGGGACCATCATCAACTGGGGCAAGAAGCAGCGGGACCACCGTGACACCATGGCTCAGGCAGAGACCGTCTCGGGGCGCGTGGAGTTGCCCAGCTATATGGAGAAGCCGGCAGACGAGACCTCCTATACCATGGAGGAAGCCCGCTCGGTTCTGCTCGCGGCGCGGAGGGAGGACGATACCAGCAAGCGGTGGCTGCCCTGGCTGTGCCTCTATGCGGGCCTGCGGATCAGTGAGGCGAACACGCTTAGGAAGTCCGACTTCTTTCAGGCGGAGGGCCTCTGGTTCTTCAAGGTGACCAGCGCCGGAAAGCGCTCCCTCAAGACGACAAACAGCGAGAGGCGCATCCCGGTCCATCCGGCATTGGAGGGGGAGGGATTTCTGGCGTGGGTCGAGGCGGCTCCTCAAGGCCAGCTCTTCAGGGACGGCGCAACGTCCCTGATTGGCCGGTGGGTGAGAGGGAAGACGGTGGGGCTGGTGAGGCCGGGGGTTGCTCCTAACCACGGGCTCCGCCATCTCTTCGTCGGGCTATGTCGCCGCTATGGACTGGAGGGGAGCGCGGCGGAGTATCTCGCGGGGCATTCTAGCCAGACGGTCCACGCGAAGTATGGCTCTTCTGATGTTATGCTGCCAGGACTCGCGACAGAACTGAGGAAGATTGAGTCATTGTTTGCGCGGCCGAACGGAGGATAGTGATGGAGGTTCGCAGGCTAGGGGAGGAATTCGGGAGACTTTGCGCCGAACTTCTTCGAGCCATGGGCTACGCAACCACTACGGAGTGGCGGCCCACGGAAGGTTGGCCTCAGGCGGCTGACATATTGGCCGAATCAAAGGGCGAACGTCTTTCGGTTGACACAAAGGTCGTCCCATCAAACCCACCAAGCCTAAGCGAATTAAGAGATACCGTCGCTCGGTCGAAGGCCTTGTTGTCCTTGGTGGACCAAGCCGGCAGCCATGTGGTCATCGTGAGCTGCAATGTTGAACCTGGTCATCTTGCATGGGCGCAGAGCAATTTCCGAATCCGGGTGTGGGATAGGAGGCAGTTGGAGGAGGAATTGAATCGCCTTCCCTCTGGACACACTGGCCTGATGGGACGCTTCGCAAAGTTCTTCCATGAAGTTGCGGAGGTCGAGTACGTCGGCGAACTGGCGCGTAACATTGCCGAGACGCCCTATAGCTTGGAAGCAGAAACCGGGCGCCTTTCAGTGTCAGGGGCGCCGGCAAGCTTTACTGCCGGGAAGGAAGACCCGCTATACGAAGGCACGCGTCTTCGGAACAAGCTGGCCGCCATTCCACCAGGACGGGAGCACGCAAAGGCCTATGAGGCAGTGATTCAGGAGATTGTTTTCTATCTCTTTGGTAGGTTCCTGGTCGACCCCAAGCCGCAAAGCCGGACCGAGGAGGGGCTGGACATACTGGACATCGTTTACCGAGTTAGGGCCGGGCACCCTTTCTGGGACACGCTGACTCGCGACTTCCGTACAAGAGCGATCATCTTCGAGTGTAAGAACTACAGCGACGGGATCACGCCTAATCAAATCTACTCCACTGAGCGCTATGTTAATGTTAGCGCCTTGAGATCAGTCTGCTTTCTGGTCAGTCGGAAAGAGCCTCAGGAGAACGCGGAATTGGCAGCGTTTGGGGCAATGCGGGAGGGCGGCAAGCTTTTCGTGTTGCTTCATGACAAGCACCTCGCGGAGATGCTCGACATTCGCCAGACACAGGTCCGCCAGGAAACGGATGCTGGGACGCCGGTTCGCGATTTTTCTAACGACCCTTCGGAAGTCCTGGATCAGGTCATTTATGATTTTCTTACCCGTGTAGCTCGGTAGCCGGATCACTAGAAGGGGTCGCCCACGCGAAGGCTCCAATCTGCGCGGCAGAGCGCGGGCTCCGCCCGGGCCGGGTAGCGGAGCACCAGGGGCCGGGACTGCTGGGGGGATCATGCGCCAAATTGCCACCACGGCAGACATCGCCAGCCTTGAGGGAAGCCATTAATCGCCTGACCCGAAAGCCGACGGTTCGCGGGGCGATATTGATGGTGACATGCGCCGCCTGGTAGCCTATCGACGGCGCCGGCCGGCAGAACGACATCCGCACGTTCCAGCTTTGATATTTAAATGTCTTTGAAGCCAAGTAGAGCGGATGTACACAGGGCCGTACAGACGGGTCAAGAGACATGGAAACGAACTTTGTGCCCTGACCAGCGGCCGCAGAACTCTTTCGCTCGCTCGACAATTGTGTCATCAGGATTCACTACGAAGAATGTGCGGCAGTTAAATGCAGTTGCCCTGACGGCGATAGTTCTGTTGCCGAGGCGGCGAAGCCAATGCTCCACTTCGGCGTCATGGCCACCTTTGAAACGGCTGTTGTGATGGTAGACGACGGTGGTTCGGCCTTGCGCAAGCGCGTTCACTTCTGACAGCGGCATTTGCTTCCCAAAGGGTCTTCGCTTTGGCCGTGAAGGATCGTCGTCCACAAGGCCATTATCAGGGTCCGCAAAGACGAGATCAGCTCCGTCGAGGTCTGTCACCAATCGCCGAAACCAAGCTCTTCTCCATTGGGAGCGTAGTTGCCACGGAAGGGAAGCGGAAACGAGCTTTTCGCCTGAGAATTGAGCTTTCAACGCGCCCGAACGCTCAATGGATGATATAGAGCGTCCGTTGGCTACCACTGTAGAAAGCGTATCGAAAAGGACCGGGTCGAGGTGCCTCCAATTGTCCGGGCTGTTCAGGTAGGAAATATGCTTGCCGTCCGAGTTGTGACCTTCATCCGGATGGAGATACCAAGCTATCCCAAGGCTGCGCCCTTGAGCTAGACACCTGAGAAAGGCGAATTTCGCGTAATCGCCGACGTCGCCTGCATAGCGGTCTTGCATTGGTTTCTCATCCCATCGATCACATCCGGACCGCGTGCCATTGCCCCGCAATAGCGCAACGCAGGTTCAAGGCGATTGCCTTTCATCTGCAACGGGAAGTTTAAGCGGTCTGGTCGGTTTCTGCCAGGTTCGAGGGTCTATAGGCACATGGTCGCCCCTGCTGTCCGCTCCCACTCTACGTAGGGAGCCGGCCATCTCGTCCTGAAGGATTATCACGAAGCGCCGCCGAGATTCCCATACTTGGCCTCTCAAGACCAATCCGTCTTGGCCACCATGTACTACTAGATGCCGAGCGACGTAGCAGGCCCGCAGCACTTGATCCAGCAGGCGGACTCTGATCCCTTCATCTTTCGTGGACCCAGTTCCAGACGGTACATTGGGGAAGAACAGACGGCCCTTATCCACAAGGGCGCTTGCGCGATGACCAAGCGCCTCGATCTCGGTCAAGGCCGAGCGGTCCATAAAGTTGAAGCGCGGGCTGCTCATCGTGGCGACGGACAGCATCGATAGGTCGGCGCTTCGGGCTCGCATCCGGGCCTGGTATCGCCTCAGAGCGCGTGACTATTTCGCCGGCCGCATCGAGGCAATCTCGAAGGCGCTGCCGTGGGTCCAGGAGTCGCCGCGCTTTCGTCTGCTCGACATGAAGCGGCAGTGGGGAAGCTGCGCGACGGGCGGTTCGGTCACCCTCAATCCGTTCCTGGTCAAGGCTCCGCGCGAAGCGATCGATTACGTCATCACCCACGAGCTTTGCCACCTCAGGGAACACAATCACAGCCCCGAGTTCTTCCGCCTCCTGACGCGCTCCATGCCAGGCTGGGAGGGCATCAAGTCGCGGCTGGATCACAGCGCCGAGATCATCTTGAACGATTGAGGCTTGGGTTGAGATGAGAGTCCGAGACGTGATGTGCGGCAAAGGGCGGCGCCATGAGCGTTCGTCGAACTATTCCTTCGGCGGATCGACGCGTTCACCATCCAACACCGAGTACGTCACACCGCTGTCGACTTTTTGCGATCGTTGAAGTTCCTCAAAAAGGTATCGAGCAAACATCGCGCCGCCGCCCAAAACCACCCAAAGCGGAACCCCAACCGCACTGCCGAGGGCCGCAATCCCTGCATTTGCTCCGCCGAACATCGCTACACTCACAGCGGCCGCACTGAGCCCTAATCGCTGCGCGGCTGTGCGCTTGTCCCAGCCATGCTTCTTGGTCTCTAAGGCGATGATCTTCAGCACAGGCCAGATCGCCTTGCTCGTGATTGTCGCGGAGATAGCTTCCCGCGCCTTCTGATAAACGGATAAATCCGATCGGCGAAGATCTAGTAGCCTTACCACAAGGGTCTGCAGAGCGTGATTCTGGCTTGGCGTGGCGTTTTCCGCTATCCGAACAGCGAGCTGCTTCTGACGATCCTGCTTTTCGATCATGATTTGTTTCCCCGGTCACCTCCGAGGTCATAGCAGACCGCCACGGATAATCGAGGATAGTTTCCACGGGCCTACTGCCCAGAGGTCAGCCTAGAATATGAGCGTCTGACAACCGGGCCGCCCAAGATGCGCGAGCGACGCTTTCAATGGAGGGCACTGAATTCGGGAAGCCCAGAGCCGGCATACAACGCGGAGGGACTCTGCTATGCGAGAGCTAATCCACTCTAGCGCGGTTGAAGCCTTTCGGGCACATATCCCATCATGTGCAACCTTTATAATATCACCACCAGCCAGGACGCCATCCGGGAGTGGACCCGCGCCATGCGGGACATCATGGGTAACCTTGAGCCCTCGCTGGATGTCTATCCCAACATGCCAGGGGCTGTGGTCCGTAATGCCCCCGACGGACAGCGAGAGCTTGGCAAGCTGCTCTGGGGGATGCCAACGCCGATAGAGCGGGTGAAGGGCAAGGCGGACTATGGCACCACCAACATTCGCAATCCGCAGTATGGCCATTGGCAGCAATATGTTGGCGTGGAGAACCGCTGTGTGGTGCCCGTCACGAGCTTCGCGGAGCCGAGCCCCAAGCCTAACGATAAGGACCCGGAGACGGGCATACAGCGGAACTTCTGGTTTGCCCGAAGTGAGGGCCGGCCTTTGTTCTTCTTCGCAGGCATGTGGACGCGTTGGCAGGGGGTCCGCAGGGTCAAGGATGGGCCGGGCGACTTCGAGCTTTACGGCTTCCTAACGACTAAGCCCAATGCCCTCATAGCGCCGATCCACGAGAAGGCTATGCCGGTGACCTGAGACCCTGAAGCTCCTCCAGTTTTTGGTAGAGTTCGTCCCGCTCAAGGAGACGGACGAATGAAGCGTTC